>CAZMPR010000052.1:0-8443 GCA_964568265.1 uncultured Clostridiaceae bacterium
GTTATAACAACAGTAACAGCTCCGCCCCCGGAACTTGCCTCTACTGTTCTTTGCTCAATTTCCTCCTGTAGCTTCATCATTTCTTTTTGCATCTTTTGCGCTTGTTTCATCATATTACCCATATTTCCCATTCCACCGGGGAATCCGCCTTTTGCCATGATTAGTCCTCCTTTATTTTAAGAATATAATTAACAATTTTAAAAACAAATGTGTTATTTATTCGTCTACAATCTCCACCAGATCTTCGCCAAAAAGTTCAATGGCTTTATCTATCACATATTGTTCATCTATTATATCATCTTTCTCGATGGTATCTGCCCCGTTACTTCTATTATATTCATACACCCCTCCGGAGGGATTATTATCCTCGCCATTCTCTGCATGGGTTTCTTCACTCGTGCAAGCAGTTTCATCTGAACTCGATAAATCATCCTCAGCTATCCCTTTTAATTCGTTTTCAAAAATCGGTTTTATAATAATGGGCATGCCGAAATATTGTTCTGCCAAATCTTCTATTTCCTTTTTTACTTTGCCTTTCTCCACGGCTTCTTTTGAAAAGTTGTATTCATTCCCAAAGCATAGCAAGACTTTGCAATCATCAATTACGGTCGGCTTGCAGCAAGATAGATGGGTTCTTAGAGTTATTTTTTTCTTTTTGCTGAATTCCTTAACAAAATCGTCCCAACCCTCTATTATTCTATCTTTTATATCCTCTTTAATATCTTTAGAGTCCTCTTTCCCCTTTTCTGCCTCAGGCATATTTAAAGAAGCAGAAAGATCAAATTTTGGACTTTGTTTTTCACTATCATTCTCTACTTTGATCTCAATACGATTTTCGGCTATATTGTTCATTTGCGCAAGGCTATCGCTTTCACCGGCAACAGCTTTATCTGAATAACAGGCTCCATTCTCACTTAACACGGCTTTGCTTCCATTCAGTCGCTCAATTGTGACTGATATTTCACCTTCGGCAATGGCTTTTTCCAATTTCGCTATCCTTGCCGTCAAGCCCTCAAAGCTGATATCCTTTTCAAGCTTGCTCATTTTAATCAGGGCTACTTCCAGAAGTATCATAGGCTGCGATGACCATTTCATCTCAGCTGTTAAGTCTGATAGTATTTTTATACATCTTAGAATATTTTCTTTACTGTATCTCTTACTTTGTGCATTTAATAAATCGATTTTTTCCTTTGATAAATCAATCACATCTTCTGCTTTTTCTACCACGTCTGCCATTAAAATATTGCGATAGTGCATCTGCAAATCTTTTGCAAATTGCTGCATATCCTTACCTTGTTCCGATATCTCATTTAAAAGCATCATTATTCTTTGTATATCTTCTTTTAAAACTGAATCCGCCATTTCAAACAAATATCTGTCATTCACTACTCCTAAAACTGCCGAAACATCTTCCACGGATATATTCCTATTACTGTAAACAGAACATTGATCCATTATACTGATTGCATCCCTCATGGCCCCGTCAGAGTTTCTCACAATAAGTTCCAAGGCCTCCGGTTCTATTTTTATTTCTTCTTCTTTGGAAATGTATCTCAACCGTTCCGTCATGCTTTTTGTTCCGATTCGTTTAAAATCAAAGCGCTGACATCGTGATAATATAGTGGAGGGCAATTTATGGGGTTCAGTGGTCGCCAACACAAATATCACATAAGCAGGGGGCTCTTCCAAAGTTTTTAACAGTGCATTAAAAGCCTCATTAGTAAGCATATGAACTTCGTCGATAATGTATAGCTTATATTTTCCGATAGGCGTAAATTTAACCGCCTCTCTCAAATCCCTGATATTATCAATGCCTCTGTTTGAAGCGGCGTCTATTTCAAATACATCAATAGAATTGCCTTCATTTATGGCGTTGCAGCTTTCACATTCTTCGCACGGGTTACCGTCTCTTGGATCCAAACAATTCACAGCCTTTGCCAAAATCTTTGCGGCTGTGGTCTTCCCCGTACCTCTTGTTCCGCAAAAAAGATAAGCATGTGAAATCCTATTAGCTTTTATTTGATTTTTCAACGATACCGTTATATGTTCCTGACCGCTTATATCTTCAAACCTTTTCGGTCTCCACTTCCTGTACAAAGCTATATACATCACAATGCCTCCGTATTTTGATTTGTTTCATGAATTCGCAAATTCCCATGCTTTTAAACCATATTTGAAGTAATCTGCTCAGATTTCTGTAAATAGCAAATATAATATTGGCTTACAACAATATTATCATATAATAAAATAATGTAAAAGCAGATTCTGTTAGCTGACTATCTTTAATTAGGTGTGTCTTTTTGAAATGACAAGATTTATAATGGCCGTGCACCTTTCTTCGGCAGAACACTTCCAAGCGTAACCCTGACAGTTAACTCCAACCAGGCACCCCTGCGGCACACGAAAGAGTTTACTTACCGCTGCTCCCTTCCGGGCCTGACGGGGTTCATAAATTTTCGTTGCGCAGGACCCAATCATCAACATCACTTATCAAGGGCAGACCTTACAAGAGCCTACCTCGGCAAAGGAATTCAACCCTGCTGTTGCGGGTTGCAGGTTATAGGGCACCGCAAACTCCCCGTCTAGCACGGCCAAGTCTTAATCAATGATTCTTTTAAATTATATATTTGTTCATTTACTATGTCAACGGATACTTTTGCCTGTGTATCAAAGTCCAAACCTTATTTTCCCGCCACAGACAGTTCTTTTAACATCACACTGGGACTGCCAAAACAACTACTGCCGGACGGGATTCCAAATTTTAAGTCCGAGCCTAAATCAACTATATCCGTCAACAATTTATAAAAATTTCCGGCAATGGTGATTTGCTCTACGGGTCTTTCCACAGTTCCGTTTTTAATCAAAAATCCCTTTGCCGCCAAAGAGAAATCGCCGGATACGGTATTGGCTCCGGAATGGAGTCCCTGAACTTCCGTGATAAATAAACCTTCGTTTTGCTTTTCCTTTAATTCATCTAAATCATTATTACCCGGCTTTATATAAAAATTAGTAGGCGATGTGCCTATGGGAGATGCATACGAAGCCTTCGATGCATTTCCCGTAGAAGTAACTCCATCTTTTTTTGCCGTTTTCAAATTATATAAATAGGTCTTAAGCACTCCTTCTTCTATCACGGCCTTTGTATAGGTCGCCACTCCCTCATCGTCAAAAGGAACAGAGCAGATGCCTTTTTCCATCAAAGGATCATCTACCAAAGTAACTTTATCGGAAGCAATTTTTGAATTTAATTTGTCTTTTAAAAGTGATAACCCTTTTTGTACATTATAGGCGGAAAATATACCGGAGAAGGTGCTAAGGATATCCGCCATCACATCGTTTCTTATGATTACGCCATATTTCCCTGAAGGTATACTTTTTGCTCCCATATATGATAGTGCGTCTCCGACAGCTTTTTCCGCCAACCTTTTTGTGTCTATTTCTTCTATATCATTGGTAACTTTAAACGAATAGGCTGTGTTTAGCTTGCCTTCCTCTTCTGTCACCGCGGACACCAAAGCGTAAATAATATTGGATTTATGACTTAAATCCAACCCCTTAGAATTTGATATGTATCTTTCGTCTTTACCGGAAGCCACAATACAGTCATCTATGGATTTAACCTTTTCACTTTGATTTTTTGCATCCTTTTCCAACTGCAATGCAAGGTCTATCTTCCTGCTTGCTTCAACCTTCTCCAACTCTTCATTAAAACTTTCAACTTTTGCATAGGCTTCTTTTTCTCCGTAAATAATTTCTATATCTTCGTCCTCAATTGCCAAAGCATTTTCCTTGGCATTTTTTATAAGCATCGTTAAAGCTTCATCATCCAATATTTCAGTATATGAATAACCCATTTTACCGTTAAAAAGTCCCCTAAAGCTAAGCCCTTTATCTGTATTGACGCTGTATTGGTCTATCTCTCCTTCGAAAATTGTGAACCTGAAGCTGTCTCCGCTGATATAATATATCTCGTAATCGGAGAAGCCCTCTTTCTTTGCCCGTTCAAACAATTTATCTCTAAAATCCTTAATATCCATAAACAATCCTCCCTATTCTCTGCCGCCTACTGTGATTTGCGATACCCGAATCATAGGCTGACCTACATTTGTAGGTATAGCGCCGCTGACAGAACCGCACATTCCCGCCGACATATCCAATAGACTTCCCACCATATCAATTTTCAACAATATCTCAGAGCCTTTTCCGATTAAAGTCGCTCCTCTCACAGGAGTATCAATCTTTCCGTTTCTGACAATGTATCCTTCCAGCACCGCAAAGTTAAATTCACCGGTTACCGGATTTACAGAACCGCCTCCCATTTGCTTTGCATAAAGACCATAATCCATTGAAGAAATAATTGCATCATTATCATCGTCGCCGGCTGCTATGTAGGTATTTGTCATCCTGGAGGTGGGTGCATACTTATAGGATTGGCGCCTGGAATTTCCTGTCGGCTCCATCCCCATTCTTCTGCCGTTAAATTTATCTATCATATAGCCTTTCAATATGCCTTTTTCTATAAGAATATTTTTCTTTGCAGGCTCTCCTTCATCATCTATGTTAATTGAACCCCAAGAGTTGGGTATAGTACCGTCATCTATAGCCGTTACTTTATCCGATGCGATTTTTTGTCCCAGTTTATTTGCAAATTCAGAATTGCCTTTTGCAACTGATGTAGCCTCAAGAGAATGGCCGCAGGCTTCGTGAAAAATTACTCCCCCGAAACCGCCATCGATGGCGACGGGCATCTCACCCGAAGGACAAAGCGGTGCATGGAGCATTGTAACCGCTACCCCGGAAGACTTTCTTCCGCTCTCAATAGTATCGATTTCATCATATATCTCAAAACCTTTGCTTCTTCCCACAGATTCATAACCGGTTTGGTTTTCCTTCCCGTCTCCGGCAATGGCCTGAACTGTAAATCTGGACCTTATCCTTCTGTCCTCGGTGAATAAACCTTCGCTGTTCGCTATTAAAACCTTCTGATCCACATCCATATGACTTCCCATAACCTGCAGGACTTCGCTGCTGTAATCCTTCGCAGCTTTATATGCTTCTTTTAATTTCGCCACCTTTTTATCGATAAAAACCCCTTTAGGCACATAATAAACAGGGTGAATATTCGTATTCACTCTTTCAATAAGATTTACGGGAACACAGTCACCGACTTCTCCTAATGCGAGGGCTGCGTCCTTTGCGGTTTTTAACAATCCCTCCCGGGAAGCATCATTTGTATAAGCATAAATGCTTCTCAGCCCTTTGAAAATTCTGATGCCCACACCAAAGTCCCTGCCGGAAACAGCAGTTTCTATCAGTCCGTTCACCAGACCCAAAGAACTCCTGAATGTATCTTCCGTAAAAACCTCGGCAAAATCTCCGCCGGTAGAAAGGGCCATGCCTAATATATCTATGATTATATCTTTTCCAATCAATTCTTCCCCTCCTCATAAACTACTGGAACTTTATGTTCTTTTTAAGATTATATCATAATACATTGTTATTATATGTTATTTTTTAAAAAATATCTTGATGATCGTATTGCCATTGTTTATAAACTTTCTGAACAATTGGACGGATACGATTCATCGGAAAACTCAGTAAAACTGTTGTATATTAATAAAAACCCGTGGAAACAATAAAAATAATAAATTCGGCTGACTATTTTAACCGAAAACACTTATAAATAAAGGTTTTCTGCATAATCTTACGATTGCTATAAAAATGGATTAAGCCTATAATTGTTTAAGAATTAAAAATAAGAGGTGTTATCAATGGAAACAGTGACTTCCGACGATGAAGACAGTAGTAACTATATTCTGAAATTATGGAAGTATAAAAAAGAAATTTCAATCAACATCGTCGAAAAAGGAGTTAAGATTGGTTATATTGAGGGTATATTGTTAAACGTAGACAATATACTAAACGAGTTAAAAAGCGAAGAAGCGCTTAAAATTCTTGAATTCACAGACAAAGAAGATGAAGAAGAGGTAAAAAACTTTTATCTTCAGGTATTATCTAAAAATGATTACGAGGCAAAAGCTTTCTATATCACAGAACTTTTTATTGAAAAAGAATATAGAGGCAAAGGTATAGGAAGCAAAATATTTGAAGTGTTGCCCCGATTCCTTAAAAAAATTGATTTGGACATAACATGTATATACCTAATGCCGGGACCTTTGGAGAGAATAAACGGCACAGTAAAATATATTATGAATCCAAAAGATAAGCAAATGGTTGCATTGAAAAATAAACTGATAAAGTTTTATGAATCTGTAGGATTTAAAAGAATTGGCCAAACTGAGTTCTTTATAGAAAAAATTTCTTAATATTTACAATAATAAGTGAAACCTGCTTTTGATAAAGCGGGTTTTTGCTTTTTTTATTACAAAAAACATACATTATCATTTAATATTTTTTATGTTATACTGAAAAAAACATTGTCTGAGTATTAAACTATGGAGGTTCATATGAATAGAATAGATGAGAGAGACACCATATTTGCCAGAATGAGCCTAAAAAAAGGTACTTGGCAGTATCATGATTATTACTCACGAAATAAAGATAAGAAGGAAACAGATGACATAATAAGAGAAAAACCGAATATATGCGGTCCCGGTACAGCTACCTATAATCCGATTAATTCACCTATCGCTGATGCTAATTTTTTATTTTTAGATGATATCAGAAAGTTTTCCGAGGGAGAAATAAACCCGGAAAAAACGGAAGTATCCAAAGAAGAGATGACTAAAAAATTAAAAGGTCTGACCCTCCATTACGGTGCCGCACTTTGCGGCATAAGTGCAATGAAAAAATATCATTACTATAGCCATAGAGGAAGACATGAGGATGTGTACGGAGAAAAAGTTGATGCCGATAAGCATAAATGGGGTATAGTCTTTGCCGTAGAAATGGATAGAGATATGTTAAACAGGTCACCGCAATTATCTGAAGTGATTGAAACTTCAAATATATATGTAAAAGCCGCCATGATAGGGATGCAAATATCATACTATATCAGACTTTTGGGTTATGATGCCCGTAATCACATGGATGCAAACTTTTTAGCGGTTTTGCCTCTTGTGGCGAGGGACGCCGGCTTAGGTGAAATAGGAAGAAACGGAATACTTACCACTAAAGAATACGGCTCCCGCGTCAGGTTGGGACTTGTAACAACCGAAATGGAGTTGATTCCCGATAAACCCAAGGAGTTCGGGCTTCAAAGGTTTTGTGAACTATGCGGTCTTTGCTCAAACACTTGCCCCGGCAAAGCTATTCCCAAAGGAGATAAAGAGGTTATTGGTGATTGTTTAAGATGGCAAATAACACAGGAAAACTGTTACAGCACATGGAGGAACATCGGAACGGATTGCGGCATATGCATAAGCAGCTGCCCTTTCACCCAAGGTATCCCCGACGATTTGATAGACAGCGATAAAAAAATAAAGGAAATCCTGGAAAAACATAAGGAAAAATATAAAGTTAGGCCCTATATCAGAGAAGCCCCCGAATGGTTAAAATGAAAAGTTTTTTAATTTTCTTTTTTAGCATAAAGAAGGTTATTTCATAAATTTAGCGAACTATTAAGGAATTATTATTCTTGTAAAGGGGTGTAAAAATGAGCATACTGAAAAACTTAGGCAATAAGGCCATGAGCACCGCAAAAGTAGTGGGCAGTAAATCACAAGAGATGGTAGAAGTGGGCAAACTGAAGATACAGATTAACCAATTGGAAAGTGACATAACAAAGTTAAAGACTGAAATAGGAGAAATAGTATACAATGCCCAAACTAACGAACAAGAACTTGATGAAGAACAAATAGTTTCCCTTTGCAACAACATTAATGCTAAATACAGTGAAATAGAAGGATTGAAAGAAAAAATCCAGGAAGTAAAAAACAGCTGATAATCTCCACTCTTTAAACAACAGTATATACGAATAGCAGTGAAGGATCTATGAGACAAACAGTCTTTAGATCCTTCAAATATTTTTAAAATGTAGCCATATCTCCTTTTCGCCAATTATTAACACTTACCATAAGCCTCTCTTATCGAATTTTCATAAGGCGGATACAAGACTCCCTTTTCAGTGATAATTGCTGTTATCAGCCCCGCGTCCGTAACATCAAAAGCAGGATTATATGTCTTAACCCCCTCCGGAGCCATGGGCTTTTCATACCAAGTCTTGTATATCTCCTCTCCGGGTCTTAACTCAATTTTTATATCTATTCCTGTTTCGGTGTTTAAATCAATGGTTGAAAAAGGGGCGCAGACATAAAAGGGTATCCCGTAATGCTTCGCAAGAATTGCTACTCCCGAGGTCCCTATTTTATTAGCCGCATCACCGTTGGCGGCAACTCTGTCGCATCCGACAAAAACCGTGTCTATCCATCGGTTTTTCATTACCATTGATGCCATGTTATCACAAATTAAAGTCACATCTATT
>CAZMPR010000053.1:0-8267 GCA_964568265.1 uncultured Clostridiaceae bacterium
TTAAAGTTTACCTTAGGTGATGACGGTTGCGATCCCCAGATGTGTACTGCAGCAGCAAGTAAATTGGTTTCTTCCGAAGTAGTAGCTGTTATCGGTGGGTATTGTTCCGGCGCAACTATACCTGCACTCAAGATTTATGGCGATGCTAAAACACCCTTTATTATTGCAGCGGCAAACTCCACTCAGTTAATAGATGAAAACCCAGGTTGGGCATTTATGATTAACAGCCCCGGTTATCATCAGGCTGACGCAGCTGCGGCTTGTTTTGAAAAATTAGGTGTTAATAAGTTGGCCTTCGTGCATCAGGGTGATGGTTTTTCTGAAAACTTAGCAGAATTAACACGTGACGAATGGAAAAAAAGAGGACATGAAGTAGTGGCTTATGATGTTGTTAATAAAGGTGAACAGGATTTCTCATCATTAGTAACAAAGATAAGATCATCAGGTGCTGAGGGTGTATATTGGACAGCATATCATGCAGATGGTGCTTTACTTATAAAGCAGCTTCGTCAAGGCGGATATACCGGAGAGATTACGGTAGCCGACGGCTCCAGTTCAGTTCAGTTATTAGAAATTGCGGGAACAGCCGGTGAAGGCGTATATTGCACATCACCTCCTGTTGTTGACTTCCTGCCTGCAGCCAAACAGTTTATCTCAGCTTATAATACAAAATACAAACAAGAACCCGGCCCTTATGCAGGTCTTGCATATGACGGTACTTATCTATTGGCAGATGCAATAAAGAGAGCGGGAAGCACCGATCCGGACGCTATTCGTGAAGCATTGATAAAAACAGATAATTTCCAGACCCTTTCCGGTGCAGTTACTTTCACACCGAAAAATGTTCTTGAAGAAAGTAACTTCATCACAATCAAAGGTGAAGGAGGCAAATGGGTTCTGGTAGAATAAACCTATTTACATAAAATGGGGGTTAAATACCCCCCATTTTATGTTTACCTTCAATAAATGAAAGGGTGAGCTTATGTCAATACAAGAGATAGTCGTTCAACAAATAGTCAACGGCTTACTTCTGGGTTCATTTTATGGGTTAGTTGCTCTTGGTTACTCAATGGTTTACGGTATCGTCAAACTGCTTAATTTTGCTCATGCTGATATTTATATGGTTGGTGGCTTTGTCAGTTTAACTTTTTTAACACTGTTTAAAGGAACTTTTATCGGTAATGGATGGGCAGGTATAGTTGTCGCTATGATGATAAGTATGGTACTTGTCGGGCTTTTAGGTGTTGTTATTGAGAGAGTTGCCTATAAACCTTTACGAGAAGCTCCTCGGCTTTCGCTTTTGATTACTGCATTAGGCGTTTCGATGATTTTATATAATTCTGTAATGGTTGTAACCGGTGGCGAATACAGAGCTTATAAAACCGGACTGGGATTTCAGGGGATTTCTATCGGCAGCGTCTTTATAACACATACACAAGCTATTTTAATAGTAGCCGCAATAGTACTTATGTTTGCACTTCATCTTTTCATAACAAAAACTATGTATGGAAAAGCGATGAGAGCAATATCAATGGATCTTGACTGTTGTCGCCTAATGGGAGTTAACTGTAATAAAATTATTGCTCTTACATTTTTCGTTGGAACGGCATTGGCTGCCTCAGCAGGAACTATGGCCGGTGTGTACTATGGAAGTTTGCATTTTTTTATGGGTTTTGTAGTCGGCATCAAGGCATTTACAGCTGCTGTTATAGGCGGGATAGGAATAATACCGGGAGCTATGTTGGGCGGACTGCTCCTTGGCCTATTAGAGTCTTTCGGGACACAAATACCGTTTATCGGCTCGGAATGGAAAGATGTTTTTTCTTTTACGATACTTATAGTTATTTTAATATTTAAACCGACAGGACTTTTAGGTAAAAAAGAAAGTGAGAGGATGTAGAGGCTATGAAGGAAAACCAGACTGGCTTACAAACTGCAGCCACTCAGACAGCTAAAAAACGTATAAACCCGCTCGGCCAACTTACTGATAAATTATATGAATTATTTGATAATAAAAAAGTGCGTTTTATTACATTAGCTGTTGCTATAGCTGTGCTGCTTTATTTGCCTATGAAAACAAATATGTACTTTATGGAAGTAATGACCAATGTGTGGTTTTATGTGGTTATGTGCCTTGGTCTTAATGTTATTGTAGGGTTTGCCGGGCTTCTTAGCCTCGGCTATGCTGCTTTTTTTGCAGTCGGTGCATACACAACCGGCATAATGATATTACGCTTTGGAATCAACTTTTGGCTTACGTTACCTGTAAGTATATTAATGGCTATAATTGCCGGACTTGCCATAGGAACACCCACATTGAAATTAAGAAGCGATTACCTTGCTATTGTTACTTTAGGTTTTGGTGAAATGACAAGGCTTGCTGCAAGAAACTTGGAAATAACCGGACGTGCCACTGGCTTGGTAGGTATAAGCAGACCATCCATATTTGGTATGACCCTCTATAGAATAAATCATTTCTACTATGCTTTTTTCTTACTTGCAATCTTAGCTATATTCGTATCCTATAGATTAAATGATTCCAGGTTGGGGAGGGCATGGAAATGTATTAGAGAGGATGAAGATGCCGCGGAAGCCATGGGTATTAATGTCGTTGCTATAAGACTTTATGCCTTTATAATAGGGTCTGTTTTTGGCGCAATTGCAGGTTCTTTTATGGCTGTAAAAATGACGGCTATTTCACCTGATTCCTTTTTGTTTACCCAATCCGTTATGATTCTTTTAGCAGTAGTGCTTGGAGGTATGGGAAAAATCCCCGGAGTAATACTTGGAGCCTTTGCAATGGTTATATTCCCCGAGGTTTTCAGGGGGATAGGCCAATATAGAATGCTGATTTTCGGATTGTTATTATTGGTATTAATGATTTATCGACCCCAAGGACTATGGCCAGATCGCGGCGCTGGAGAAGCTAAAAAGGAAAAATTATGCGACGGCGAGGTGAATTAAAGTGGTGCTATTAGATATAAAAGATTTAACATTGAGATTCGGAGGAATAATACCGGTCAATAAGGTTAGTTTCGGCATTGAAGAGGGATCTATTGAGAGTCTTATAGGACCCAATGGGGCAGGAAAAACATCACTTTTTAATTGCCTTACCGGGTTTTATAAAGCTCAAGAGGGAGATATACTTTTTGAGGGTAAAAGTGTGATGAAGCTAAAACCCCATAAGATTACGGCTTTAGGCATGGCCAGAACCTTTCAGAATTTACGTTTGTTTAAGAACTTGACAGTTATGGAAAATATAATGTCAGGAATGCACTGTCGTACCACCTCAGGTTTGGCGGGTGCAGTAATAAGACCGCCGGCACAAAAAGCTGAAGAAAAAAGAATAAGAGAAGTAGCGATGGAGTGTATGGATTTCGTCGGTATATTAGATAAAAAGGACAGAGTTGCAAAGAACTTACCATACGGAGATCAAAGAAGAGTCGAATGGGCAAGGGCCTTAGCAACACAACCGAAACTGTTATTGCTTGACGAACCTGCAGCCGGATTGAATTATGATGAAAAAATGCAGCTTGTAGACCTCATAAGGCGGATTAGGGATGAAAGAAAAATAACCGTTTTCTTAATTGAGCATGATATGGGGCTCGTTATGAAAGTATCGGAAAGAATATTTGTAATAGATTATGGAATCAAAATAGCAGAAGGAACCGCACAAGAGGTGCAGAATAACCCAAGAGTAATCGAAGCGTACTTGGGGAAAGAGGAGGATCAAGCTATATGAGTGAAGTAGTTCTTTCCCTAAAAAACTTGGAAACTCGCTATGGGCAGATATATGCATTAAAAGGCATCAGTTTGGATGTGCACAAAGGAGAGATAGTTACACTTTTAGGTTCAAACGGTGCGGGTAAAAGCACAACACTGAAAACAATATCCAGTTTAGTTCCGGCATGCGGCGGCAAAGTTGAGTTCTATGGCAAGGATATTACAAATGCTCCGCCACATACAATAGTAGAAATGGGTGTAATACATGTTCCTGAAGGCAGGAGGATTTTTAAAGAGCTGACTGTTGTAGAGAATCTTGAGATGGGCTCCTTTACTTTAAAGGATGATGTGGAAAGAAAAAGAAGAATGGATAAGGTTTTTGCCCTGTTCCCGGTTTTGGAGGAAAGGTATAAACAGATGGGAGGACTCCTTTCCGGAGGGGAACAACAAATGTTAGCCATAGGACGCGCATTAATGACCGACCCTAAGGTGCTCCTTTTGGATGAACCGTCAATGGGACTGGCACCTATAATAGTTACCGGGATAATGAATATTATCAAAAAGATTAATGAAACCGGCACTACGGTACTGCTTGTAGAGCAAAATGCTAAAGTAGCACTCAAACTTGCCGATAGGGGTTATGTTCTTGAAACCGGAGAAATAGTTATGGAAGGAAATGCGGATGTGCTTAGCAAGGACGATAGCATAGTAAAGGCTTATTTAGGGCATTAGGCAGAGTTCTGAAGGGTGCTTATAAGATTAGTGATTTATTAAGCACCCTTTTTTATTAATTTTGTTATTTTATTTATTGCTGCTTTATAAGGTTAATAAAATCATGGACTATTTTGGCAGTAATGCCCCATATAATTTTGTTCTCGTATTCATAAAAATAGACGGGATAAATGCCCTTTCCCCATTCATAATCTTTGCCGTTTTGTATTAAATGATAAGGGAAATCATTATTTGGCTTCATTGATACATTTATATAATGGAAAAGAGGTTTTTGTTCCAAAAGGATAGATAGAGGTATAGTGAACACTTCAGTTACCTCATTATTAAAGGTATACTTATAATTATTCAGTATTCCTATATAAGTATATATCAGGTAGTTAAAAGGAGTAACTAAAGTATCGGAAGAACCGATTATAGAAATATTATTTGGATTAATGCATAACTCTTCCGAGGTTTCCCTTATGGCAGCAGCTAATTCGCTTTCGTCTTTTTCGATTCGTCCTCCGGGAAAACATATTTCATTAGGTTGTTTTTTCAAGCTTTCAGAGCGAATTTCGAAAAGTACGGATATATCAGTATCTTCTTCAATTAAAGGAATCAAAATGGAAGAACGCATATAATTATTTTTGCTTGAAATATCTGGAGCTCTGTTTTTTAATTTTAATATAGAGTTAATCATTGATAAACCAAATCCCTTTATATATATTATTGTGATTATATCATAAAAATAGGATTATATTAAAGATTGAAAATTGAGGAAACTTGTCGATTTATATATGCCTTTTTAGCAGTTTGTATGCCTTAAAAATATTGTAAAATTACTTTCTTAATGTTATTATTATAAGAAGATTTCAATGAGAATTCTACATACATAATTATGTTACATTATCATATATTATATTATTTTTTTAGCCTATAGCTAAATATGAATAAATAAAAAACAAACATGTTTAAGGAGGAGGAAAAATTGAAAAAGGTTAGTTTGATTTTAGCCTTAGTATTAGTTTTCTCGCTTGTTTTGACAGGTTGTTCCAAACCGGCTGAAGTAGCAG
Source organism: uncultured Clostridiaceae bacterium (assembly GCA_964568265.1). Taxonomy (GTDB): domain Bacteria; phylum Bacillota; class Clostridia; order Lutisporales; family Lutisporaceae; genus JAAYKT01. Next base: position 5,508 of record CAZMPR010000053.1, read on the forward strand.
ATACGATAAAAATAGGTGTATTTGAGCCGATTACGGGAGCCAATGCAGGCGGAGGAGCTCTGGAAGTGGAGGGTGTAAAACTTGCCAACAAACTTTATCCGGAAGTTTTAGGCAAAAAGGTGGAATTGGTCATCGTAGATAATAAGTCGGATAAAGTTGAAGCAGCAAGTGCGGCAGCCAGGCTTGTAGAAAAAGAAAAGGTTGTCGCCATAATAGGAAGCTGGGGCAGTTCATTATCCATGGCTGCAGGAGACATAGTTAAAAATGCGAAGATTCCTACTGTGGGAGCATCATGTACAAACCCTCTTGTCACACTTAATAATGATTATTATTTCAGGGTATGTTTTATTGATCCGTTCCAAGGGACAGTTATGGCAAACTATGCATTTAACAAATTAGGCGCAAAAAAAGCAGCCATTATTCAAGAGGTATCAAATGACTATTCAGTGGGTCTTGCTAAATTCTTTGTGGATGCATTTAAGGAATTGACGGGAGACGATAACTGTATAGTTGCAACTTCAAATTACAACACAGGAGACCAGGACTTTACTGCGCAACTTACAAATATTAAAGCTGCAAATCCTGAGGTAATATTTGCACCCGGAAACTTTACAGAATCTGCATTATTGATATCTCAGGCAAAGCAACTGGGTATGGATGTACCTATTATTGGCGGAGATACTTGGGAAACTCCTGAATTCATAGATATAGGGAAAGATGCTGTTGAGGGAGCTGTGTTTTCAACTTTCTTTGCTACAGAACAGCCTATAACTAACGAATCAAAAGTTTTCTTAGATGAATATAGGAAAGAATATAAAAAGGAACCGGCTGCTGTTACAGCATTAGGATATGACGCATATATTCTTATTCTGGATGCAATCGAAAGAGCCAACAGCGCGGAACCGGGAGCAATAAGAGATGAAATAGCAAAAACTGCAAATTTCGAAGGTTCAGCAGGATTTGTAACATTAGACGAGAACGGCGATGCAGTTAAAAGGCGGCAAGTTTACCTATATGGATACTGTGAAGCCTATACAATAGATTAAAAAAGACCGGCTTAGCCGGTTTTTTTAATCCTCTTTTTTATTTCTTCTAAAAGTTCCATATCTTCTTTTTTATTATATGAATTATATGCATCTGTGATATTAGAGTAATTCATAATGTCTGAAAGATTATATTTATGTTTAAGGCCTATTATCCTTTTTAAAGACTGATTAACGCGCTCTTCCGTTATCAAACCCTTCTCAATCCCTACTGTTAGAGCATTTAAGACTTCCATTTGAATATCTTTTGTATGCCCTATAATAAATATGTCTACACCCGCATTAAACGCATCTATGACTGAGTCTTCCAAAGTCTTTTCGTCACTTAAAAAACCTGCCATTTCAATATCATCAGTAAGGATTATTCCTTGAAAACCAAGGTCATCTCTTAATATATTATTGATAATTATTTTTGATTTTGATGCCGGGGTGCCGGAATCATCAAGACGAGGAAGGGAAAGATGTCCTACCATTATTGCCTCCAAACCTGCATTTATAGCGTTTATGAAAGGTACTAATTCCCTGCTTTTTAATAATGTATAGTCAGCATCAATAACGGGAAGAGTGATATGAGAGTCGCTGTCGGTATCACCGTGGCCTGGAAAGTGTTTTCCTACTGGAATTATTCCTTGAGACAAAAGACCTTTAATAAAGGCGGTACCGTGCCGCGAAACGGTTTCCGCATCCTTTCCGTAACATCTAAGATTAAAAAGCTTATTATTCTTATTTGTTAAAATATCTAAAACCGGTGCAAAATTTAAATTTATGCCTACAGAATTAAGCTGCCGTCCTATAACGGAACCGGCCTTTTCGGTAAGATTTACATCATCGATTCTGCCGAAGGTTGCTGCATCGGGGAATTTAACTCCTTCATTAGGTAAGCGGGATACGGAACCTCCTTCTTCATCAACAGAAATAAATAGGGGTAATATATTGTCTTTGTTAATATTTTTTAATTTAGAATTTATTTCATACAGTTTATTAAAACTATCAAAGTTTCTCTTAAACAGTATGATACCTCCCACTTTTTCATCAGTAATAAGCTCCGAGATTTGTTCATCTGCGGTATTTTGGGCAATACCTACTATCACAAGTTGGCCGATTTTTTCTTTAACTGTCATATTTTCTATGATTGTTTCTTCGTAGGTTTTGATTTCAACATTGGGAATTGGGGGTTCCTCAGGAGGAATGTTTTCATGGTTATCTTTTACCGGGTCTTTGGTTTTTTTGCAGGAAATCAGGAAAACCAAAATAAGAATAATCAACGGCAATTTGAAAGATATTTTTGTCATTCAGTAACACTCCATAAAAAGATTTATCTTAATTATGAATGAAACAGTTATCATAGTCAAATTGGAATGTGTTGATTTAACGTGGAATAACCCTTATAAAGTCCATGAGGAAATTTTGTTTGTATATAATTATGATTATTAGTAAAAATATATAATATGAAAAAAATAGGAAGTGAACAGATGCCTGAAGCTAAAAGAGGGAATCTGGTTATTATTGGCGGGGCTGAAGATAAAAGAGCTGATAAAAGGATATTGAAAATAGTACACGGCATTTCAGGAGGGCGTGATGCCAATATTGCGATAATTACAACAGCAGCTATTAATCCCGACGGTGCAGAAAAAGAATATTGTGAAAAAGTTTTAATACTACATGACAAAAAAATTGCTGAAGATTTACGAGAATTAGATATCGAAAGTGATTCACC
>CAZMPR010000054.1:0-8087 GCA_964568265.1 uncultured Clostridiaceae bacterium
CTAAACCTGCAGAACCTTCAGTTGCATAAGAAGGTAAACTTAATTCACTGTAAAATGTTTTTCTCATGATTTTAATGCTTATATTTTTTTTCATTTTATACACCTCTTCATGCGCTTGTACGAAAATCAAAATGCCCCAGTTTATTTTATATCAATTTAAATCCTTTATATCAGTTCTTTTATATTTACTTTGCCGGGGCCTATTACGGCTGCACCTTTAAATTCGTTATTGAAAATAAAGTCTATTGTATACTTTATATCTTCCATGGTTACAGCATCGATTAAACCCAGTATTTCTTCGGGAGAGTATATCTTATCCAAAAGAAGCTCTGACTTGCCGATGGATATCATTCTTCCGCTGGTACTTTCCAAGCCTAAAATATAACTGCCTTTTAACTGCTCCTTTGAGTCATATAGCTCCTCTTCACTGATACTGTTTTCTCTTAATTCATTTATTTCATTGGAAATAATACTTAATACAACTTTCAGTTCACTTGGTTTCATGCCGGCATAGATGGTAAATAACCCACTGTCTATATATGATGAGGGATATGAAAAAACAGAATAGGCAAGGCCTCTTTCTTCACGAATTTTTTGAAATAATCTTGAACTCATTGAACCCCCGAATATATTGTTCATGACAAGTAAAGGGTAATTGTATCTGTTCCCCAGTTCCAAGCCTTTATAGCCCATGCAGAGATGAACTTGCTCTGTGCTTTTCTTTCTATGAATTGAATTCGAAATAAAATCGGGAGGTGATTTGGCTTCTTTTGTAATATTTTCAATCTCGCATGTATTAAAGATTTCGCTGATCTTTTTAAATGCATCTTCTTTATTAAAATTTCCTACCAATGATATAACTATATTGTTTGGATAGAAATTATTATTAAAATAATTAATTATGTCCTCGCGTTTGATTGAGTTCAGTGATTCTCTTGTTCCTAAAATTGGCATGCCTAAAGAATGATTTGCCAAAACCGTCTGCGTATAGATATCATGAACCAAATCCTCGGGTGAATCTTCGTACATGCTGATTTCTTCTAATACCACTTTTTTTTCTTTTACTATTTCATTCTCATCAAAAACAGAATTCATCACCATATCGGATAGCACTTCCAATGCAATATCAAAATGACTGTCTAAAACTTTTGCATAAAAACAGGTGCATTCTTTTGCCGTGAATGCGTTTAGTTGACCTCCTATTTTATCTATACTGCTTGCTATTTCCTTTGCTGATCTGTTCTTCGTGCCCTTGAATAACATATGTTCAATAAAATGAGATATCCCATTATTTTGCATATTTTCATATCTTGAACCGGATCTGACCCAAATACCGATAGAAACTGAATTAACATATTTAATTTCTTCGGCAACTATTCTAATGCCGTTTGTCAAATGTTCTCTTATAAACACTTTCTACCTCCTTAGTTAACTTTGATGAATTTATTATATATAATAACCTATAACAATACAATTATAATCAAACTAAATATTGTTTTCACTTTTTTTAAATTAATTGCAGAAAAGGATTCATTATATGGTTACTGTCAGACATAACCATAAGTTTAATAATCCACAGATAAATATAAAGTTATACAATGTGCGGACTGTAATTTTATATGATTACCTAAAGCTCTATTAAAAGGTTTCACTTACTTTTACAATATCATATCCCTTGGCTTTCAGACCTGTAATCATAGAAGGCAAAGCTTTTACGGTTACTTCTGTAGGATGCATCAAGATAATGGCCCCGTTATGAATTTTCTTGTTCACTCTGTCCAAAACGATATTAGGATCTTTTGTATTCCAGTCAATTGTATCAATACTCCACATTATTACTCTATAACCGAGGGATTCGGCGATTTCTGTGACTGTTTTATTTACATCGCCGTAGGGGGGTGCAAATAAATCTGTTTTGACACCTGATAATTCTTTTATTACCTTTTCAGTTTTTAGAATCTCATCTATGTTTTTATCCTTGTTTATTTGAGTATGTTTTAAGTGATTGTATCCATGATTTCCAATTTCATGGCCGTCCTTATATATAGACAGGAACAGTTCATTGTTTTTGTTTATCCAATCTCCACCGAAAAAAAATGATATTTTTATATCATTTTTTTTAAATTCACTGAGTATATCAGGTAAATATTCATTTCCCCAAACAACATTACATGCAAATGCAACTTTTTTATTTGTTTCATTTCCTTTATAAATAGGATCAAGGTATTTAAAGACTTTTTTGCTGCTAAATCGTAAGGTAACTGCAAATAATATTGACAGAATAAGAAGTATTATCAGAACAATCAATGTTTTTCTCTTAATAATAATTAACTTCACAAGCTCAGCTCCTTAAACATTATACTTAATAAATATTCAAGAAGCATTTGAATTAAAACAAAAAAAAACATAAACCTGGGGTTTATGTTTTTATAAATCCTCTTTATTCTTCTCCGTATCGTCCTTTAAAGCGTCTTTTCTTGATAAATTAATCCTTCCCTGCTTATCTATTTCGGTTACCTTCACCAATACTTCGTCTCCTACACTTACTATATCTTCTACTTTTTCTACTCTTTTTTTATCCAGCTTCGAAATATGAACCAAGCCTTCTTTGCCGGGCAGTATTTCTACAAAAGCACCAAAATTCATGATTCTAACGACCTTACCTAAATAAATTTCTCCTTCGATAACATCTTTAGTCAGACCTTCAATAATTTTCAAGGCTTTTTGACCATTCTTTATATCTACAGTTGAAATATATACTTTACCGTCATCTTCTATATCAATTTTTACTCCGGTTTCCGCAATTATTTTATTAATGGTTTTGCCCCCGGGCCCTATTACATCTCTGATTTTATCCGGATCTATTCTTGTTGTTATTATTTTGGGCGCATAAGGAGATAATTCTTCCCGCGGTTTGCTTATGACGGAATTCATTTTATCAAGTATAAAAAGGCGTCCTTTCCTTGCTTGCTCCAATGCGGCCTTCAGTATATCTCTGTTTATTCCCGCAATTTTTATGTCCATCTGTATAGCCGTAATCCCTGAATCTGAACCGGCAACTTTGAAATCCATATCACCTAAAAAGTCTTCCATGCCTTGTATGTCCGTTAAAATAACAACTTTATCTTCTTCTTTCATTAATCCCATTGCTATTCCTGCTATTGGTTTTGTGATAGGAACACCGGCATCAAGCAATGCTAATGTACTGCCGCAAACAGACGCTTGTGAAGATGAACCGTTTGAGCTTAGAACCTCCGAAACTAATCTGATTGTATATGGGAATTCATCAATATCCGGTATCATTGGTTCCAATGCTCTTTCCGCCAAAGCCCCGTGTCCGATTTCTCTTCTTCCGGGTCCTCTTAAAAACCTTGTTTCTCCAACACTATAGGGTGGAAAGTTATAGTGATGCATATATCTTTTTGATTCTTCAACTCCTAATCCGTCCAATACCTGCACGTCTCCCAGAGCACCAAGGGTTGCAACGGTCAGTACCTGTGTTTGACCTCTTGTAAAAAGGCCGGAGCCGTGTACCCGTGGCAATAATCCCACTTCACATGAAATAGGTCTTATTTCATCAACTTTTCTGTCATCAGGCCTGATTCCTTCGTTTAGGATAAGACTCCTTACCTGCTCTTTCTTTATTTTATATAGGACTTCTTCTATGTCCTTTATATTATCCGGATAGTCTTCACTGAAAAACAATACAGTCTCCTCAGTGACTTTATCCATATTTTCAAGTCTCTCTTGTTTATCAATTGTTCTTATAGCATTTAACATTTTATCTGTGGCAAACTCTTTGACTTTTCGTTCCAATTCTTCATCTGCCGGAGTTATTTCCACAATCATTTTTTCAACGCCTACTTTATTCGTGATTTCTTCTATGAATTCAATAATTTTTCTTATATTATCATGGGCAAATAAAATAGCTTCTAACATTACTTCTTCTGAAATCTCTTTTGCGCCTGCTTCTACCATCATAACTGCTTCTTTTGTTCCGGATACAACTAAGTGGAGTTCACTTAGTTCTCTTTGACTTGCATTGGGATTCAAAATAAATTCTCCGTCAATTAATCCAATTAAAGCAGAAGCGGTGGGGCCTAAAAACGGAATTTTTGAGATTGAAAGTGCTATAGAAGAGCCTAACATAGCTAAAATTTCAGGTGAATTATCCTGGTCTACAGACAATACTGTCGCTATTATTTGCACATCATTTCTAAAACCTTCCGGAAACAAAGGTCTTATGGGTCTGTCAATTAATCTGGAAGAAAGAACTGCTTTTTCAGTGGGCTTTCCTTCTCTTTTTATAAACCCTCCGGGTATTTTACCTACTGCATACAGTTTTTCCTCATAGTCAACACTTAACGGGAAAAAATCTATTCCTTCTCTGGGTTTGTCAGAAGCACATGCAGTTACAAGAACTGCGGTATCTCCGCATTTTATTAATACAGATCCATCTGCTAACTGAGCCAATTTACCTATTTCTACGGAAAGAGTCTTTCCTGCAAGCTCCATTTCAAATAAATCCAAAAAACTACCTCCTTGTATTAAATTTTTCTGCAAGTTTATTATTGCTTTTTAATTTTCAAAATATTAAGCTACCTCGGCTAAAATTATACCTACTACACTCGCCTTATTCCTAAGCCCCAGTGGGTTCTTCAAGTGTGAAAAACTTTTTAAGTATAAAACAAAGAGCGGATTAACCGCCCATTTATCTTCTTATTCCAAGTTTTCCAATTATAGTTCTATACCTTTCAATATCCTTGGTCATCAGATAGTTAAGTAAGCCTCTTCTTTGCCCTACCATTTTTAAAAGGCCTCTTCGTGAATGATGGTCTTTTTTATTAATTTTCAAATGCTCATTCAGTGTATTTATTCTTTCGGTAAGAAGAGCTATTTGAACCTCCGGAGAACCCGTATCTCCTTCTTTTAATTGATATTTGTTTATAATTTCCAACTTATGCTCTTTTGTCAGTGCCATGGTTTCACCTCCTATTTTTTTATCCATAAGCTAAGTTTAACGTTGGTGAGTCGATATACCTAGCAAATGGCATTTCCTTAACAATAAAATTCTATCACAGCTTTCGGCATGTGTAAAGAGTTGTTATTTTCTATATGATAACCTGTTACTTATATCACTGTCAATTTGTTTCTTAAGTTCTTCTACGGTATTAAAGCTTACTTCTTTCCTATGCCATTTTAAAAATACTACTTCTACTTCAGAGTCATATATAATGCTATCAAAATCAAAAATATGAGTCTCTATACTTATTCTGTTACCGTTAAAGGTTGGGTTACATCCAATATTTGTGATGCTTTTAAAAATCATATTGTTCACTATTGTATTTGTAAAATAAACACCGTTTTTGGGTAGAACAATATCATTTTCTATTTCTATGTTAGCGGTTCTGATACCTATTTTACTACCTCTTTTACTTCCATGAACCACTTTTCCACTAACGCTAAAATATCTTCCCAAGTACTTTTCTGCCAGGTCCACATCTCCTGATTTTAAAAGCTCTCTTATTAAGCTGCTGGAGACTGCCTTATCTTTTATTATTACCGGTTTTACCTCAATAACATCAAAATTCAGCTTTGTTCCTAAATCTTTTAGAGTTCTTATATCGCCTTTTTGTTCAGCACCGAACCTAAAATTATAACCTGCTATTATACATTTTATTTGAAATTTATCTTTCAAAATATTATAAATAAAATCATCGGCACTCATATTTCTTATATTAAAAAAGTCTTCCAGGTAAATACAGTCTAATCCGTTGCTTTTAAATATTTCCATACGCGCTTTATCATTTGTTATTAATTCCGGTAAAGCATGGGGTGAAAGCACCTTTTTCGGATGTTCGGAAAAAGTATAGATCATGCTATTGCAATCCAATTCTTTTGCTTTTGAAACTGTTGTTTCGATTAGCTTCAAATGTCCGATATGTACACCGTCAAAACTACCCATTGTAATACAATAAGGCGCGTTTACCGCTGCTTCCTTATAAGATGTATAGACTAACATAGTATTGCTCCTTCTGTTCAAACAAATAAGGTTTTTATCTTTATATAGTTCTTTGTATTTTTTTCATCGAAATCAATTTCGCCTATTCCGATAAAACGATTATCTATATATAATCTCAATTTGGTATTTAACTTGTATTGTTGAATGTTTTCGTAAATACCCAAACTTGATATAGGGTTACCGTTTAGAACAGACTTTTCTGCATTTTTCTTTATGGAAACCATTTCATATCGAGTAAGGATATAATCAGTATCTATAATAAAATCACTTAAATAATTGTTTTCTGCTGCCGTTTGAATTTCCTCCAAAGTTATGGTGCTATCTATTTTAAAAGGATAAGATTCCAATCTAATCAATTGAGACATGTGTGCACCGTATCCAGACTTTTCACCGATATCATCGCATAGAGTTCTTATATAAGTACCTTTTGAACAGGTTATATCTAACATGAATTCATCTTTACTCAGCTTATCTATAACGGATATATTATATATTTCTATTTCCCTACTTTTTATGGGTGGTTGTTTGCCTTCGTGGGCATATTGGTAAAGCCTTTTGCCTTCATGTTTTATTGCAGAGTATAGGGGTGGGGTTTGCTTTATTCTCCCTAAAAACGCTGATATCATTTTTTCAAAATCTATTAATTGGATGTCCGCTACTTCTGATACATTTATTATCTTTCCATATTTATCCTGTGTATCTGTTTTTATTCCAAATTTAATGTTGGCTCTATACTTCTTTTGTGAGTCTACGATATACTGTGCAGCTTTTGTTGCCTTTCCTAAGCATATGGGCAATACGCCTGCAGCTTCGGGGTCCAATGTTCCCGTATGCCCTACCTTTTTTATTCCTGTATTTTTACGAATGAAGCTGACAACATCGTGGGATGTCATACCGGGAGGTTTTAGAACATTCAAAAACCCGTTCATTATTAATTCTCCTCAAACAATTTAAAAGCTTTATCAAGAACAGATTTTTTTACATCTTCCATTTTTCCAATTATAGTTGCACCGGCAGCGCTTTTATGCCCGCCTCCGCCAAACTCTCCCGCAAGAATATTAACATCGATTTTATTTTTTGACCTAAAACTGACTTTTACTTTATTTTCGGAACTTTCTTTAAATAAAATTGCCAACTCAACTGAAATTATGTCTCTCCCGAAATTTATTATTCCTTCCGTATCCTCATCTGTTGCACCGACACTTAAATAGTCATCTTTGGTCAGTACCATGCTTGAAATCCTATCTTCACAATAAAACTCCAAACTATTTATTGCATAAGCAATAAGTTTCGTTTTTCCTTTTGTATTATTTTGATAAACTAATTTAAATATTTGAGCAGGTTCAACTCCTTTGTTTAATAGGCTCTCAGTAATACGGTGTGTTTTTGATGTGGTATTACTATATTGGAATTGACCTGTATCAGTCACTATCCCTACATATATGCACTCGGCGATGTCCTTGCTCATCACAATGTTTTGGCTTTCAAAAATTTCATAGATTATTTCAGCAGTTGCGGAGGCTTTAGAGTCAACAATATTGTATGTCCCGAATTTACTGTTGCTTAAATGATGATCAATATTAATAATCTTCTTATTAGCTAAGTATCGATCGGTTTTGCCTAACCTTTCCGCATCACTACTGTCCACTACAACAGCTAAATCGAAATCATCGGCATATCCGACTCTTTCGATTTTATCTGCGCCTTTTAAGAATTTGTATATATGTGGAACTTCATCATCAACTATGACTGTAACCTGTTTGTTATGTTCAAGCAAATAATTATAAAGAGCTAAGGAAGAACCCAAACTGTCACCATCCGGTGCCGCATGTGAAAGGATAACTATATTATTGCTTTCTTCCATTGTTTTAATTATCGTATGGAACATCAGCTGTTTTCTTCCTTTCCCTGTTTTATTTGTTTCAATATCTCGTTAATTCTTGCCCCATATTCTATTGAATCATCTATTTCAAAATGAATTTCAGGTAAGCATCTAAGCTTCATGTATTCGCCCAACTTTTTTCTGACAAAACCGCCGGCGCTTTTTAAGCCGTTTAAGGAATTA
>CAZMPR010000055.1:0-3514 GCA_964568265.1 uncultured Clostridiaceae bacterium
ATAAATGAAGATGAGGCCTACTCAAGGATGGAAGTAATTTTGGGTAAAGAAGCAAAAGTACTGGAGTATTTTGATGACAGTCCTTTCAGCTCTTTTATAGAGGTAAAAATAGATTTGGAAAAGCTAAGTATTATTTTACAAGAGTTAAAGGGAATCGAAGGCATTGAACATATAAGAGATAATCAAGATGTTCTCATAAGATTGCGCAATATCTCAGAGATATTCAGTTTTGTCGGACTCTTGATTATTACGGCAGCGGGCATAACCACCTTGGTAATAATATCTCATATTATAAAACTGGGTATAAACAGCAATAAAGAGCAAATCAATACTTTAAGGCTTCTGGGGGCAACGGAAGGTTTTATCGGTTTTCCTTTTATACTTGAAGGATTGTTTTTAACACTGACCGGAGGTTTTATCGCAGTCTCTTTAGCCGGCTTTATGCTCAAACATATTTATGCCCAAGTTGCGGGCCCGCTTCCATTTATACCTTTAATGCCAATTATAGAGCTTAAAAGTGATTTAAGATTATTGATTGTATCTGCTTCCGGAGTTCTGGGGCTTTTAGGTAGCTTTTCAGGCTTATATTCTACAAGAAGAGGATAATGCATAGGAGTGTTAATATGGATAGAATTGAAACACATCCGCTTAAAAGACAACCGGTATATGGCCAAAACGGTATGATTGCCGCATCACAACCTTTGGCGGCTCAAGCCGGGTTGGATATACTAAAAAAAGGCGGCAATGCCGTTGATGCCGCCATAGCGACTGCTGCATGCCTTACCGTTGTTGAACCCACTTCCTGCGGTATCGGAGGGGATGCATTTGCTTTGGTGTGGAGCGGTGGAAAACTTTACGGTCTCAATTCAAGCGGTCCCGCACCCTTAAATATTTCTATAGATAAATTAACTGAAAAAGGATATGCAAAGATTCCATCCTACGGGTGGTGTCCTGTTACCGTGCCCGGAGTGCCCGGTGCCTGGGCGGAATTGTCTAAAAGATTCGGAAAGCTTTCCCTGACGGAAGCTTTAAAAAGTGCAATTGAGTATGGGGAAAATGGTTATCCTGTATCGCCGGTTGTGGCTTACTCCTGGAAGAAAGCTTATGACATTTATAAGGAAGAACTGAAAGGGGAAGAATTCAGATTCTGGTTTGACACATTTGCACCGAAAGGTAGAGCACCTTACGCCGGTGAAGTATGGGGTTCCCAAGAACATGCTGAAACTTTGCGGCAGATTGCAAAAACAAATTCAGTATCTTTTTATAAAGGCGAATTAGCCGATAAGATAGATGAATTTTCAAAAAAGTATGGGGGTTATCTCAGAAAAGAGGACTTAGCGGCTTTTAAGCCTCTGTGGGTCGAGCCTATAAGAATAAATTACAGAGGATACGATATATGGGAGATGCCACCCAATAGTCAGGGATTAGTAGCTTTATCAACCTTTAATATTCTGAAGGGTTATAAATTTGATATTCAAGATGAGGAAACTTATCATAAGCAGATAAAGGCAATAAAGTTTGTTTTTGAAGACGGTAAAAAATATATTACTGATTTAGAAAAAATGAAAATAGATTATCGGGACTTTTTAACAGATGAATATGCGGATTCAAAAAGAAAATTGATTAAGGAAGATTCCGCAAAGCCGGTGTTTTTAGATTCAAAGAGCGGAGGCACCGTATATTTGGCAACTGCGGATTCATTCGGTAACATGGTTTCATATATTCAAAGCAATTATATTAATTTCGGTTCGGGATTGGTGGTACCCCATACAGGAATAGCTCTGCAAAGCCGGGGTGTGGATTTTTCCATGAATCCTCTCAATGCCAATTGCCTGGAGCCTGGGAAGAGAAGCTATCATACAATCATCCCCGGTTTTATAACAAAAGGCGGTGAAGCCGTGGGTTCTTTTGGTGTGACCGGTGCATATATGCAGCCGCAAGGACACGTACAAGTAGTGATGGATATGCTTGATTTTGGGATGAATCCCCAAGAGGCTTTAGATGCCCCCAGATGGCAATGGATTAAAGCCAATAAAGTAGCTATCGAAACACATTTTTCTAAGGATATGGCGAAAAAACTATGTGAAAAGGGACATGAAATAATCGTAAACCGGGAAAGCAGCATATTTGGCAGAGGCCAGATGATTATAAGAAACAAAGACGGTGTATTGACCGGCGGTACTGAGCCCAGAGCCGACGGTGCCATAGGCGTGTATTAATTATCCCAGAAATTGCCCAGAGCCTTTGATATGGTTTTTTCAGATATTTTTTTATGCGGAAACCATTCTTTCGGGAAAAGCCTTTGGTAGTCCCGCCTGGAGAACCTTTCATCCAATAAAAGTATAACCCCCTTGTCCGTCTCCGAGCGAATCAATCTGCCCGCGGCTTGCATCACCTTGTTCATACCCGGATACATATAGGAGTATTGAAATCCTTTATTATTCTTATTGTTATAATAATCTTTTATAATGTCTCTTTCAAAGCAAAGTTGGGGAAGTCCCACACCTACGATTATAACACCTATCAGCCTGTCATCCGTCAAATCTATTCCTTCGGAATACACTCCTCCCAATACGCAAAAACCGATATTGTGACTGTCGGGGTTCGGTTCAAAAAAACTGATGAAGTCAGCCTTTTCCTCTTCCGTCATACCTGGTGATTGAATATTCACATTATAATCAGGATATTCTACGATAAATCTATTATATACTTCCTCCATATACTTATATGATGGAAAATAAACGATATAATTTCCTTGTTTTTGAATAATTGTGCTGTTTATATATTCTACTATTTGATGATAACTGTTATCTCGCATGCTATAGCGAGTCTGTACATTATTGGCCACAAGCAGGCATCTGTTTTCTACATTGAAAGGGGAGCTGAGGCATAAAAACTTGCTGTTTTCATCTCCTCCTAATATTTCTAAAAAATAATCTTTAGGCAACAGAGTAGCGGAAAAGAATACTCCTATTTTCCCCTTTTTGAGGACTTGGCTCAGCAGTAAAGAAGGATCAAGGCAGAAGAGTTTTACCATAACATTATTGCGGTGCTTTTCTATGTAAGTGTTATAACGCTCATCAAACAGTTCGGAAATCTTTAAAAAGTTCAGCACATTAAAATAAGCTTCTATCAAAACATCATCCGTATGGGAGCTATCCCTCATTGCCAAATATTTGTCAGCTTTAGTCACAAAGGAGTTCAACAAATGATATAAATCCTTTTCTTCATCTTGGCCGGCATAATTATTATCATTGCCTAATCTTTTCTTTATTTCAATAAAATATTTATTTATACTATCACATATGGTATAAAGCTCTCTATTCTTATCTTTCATATATCTTTTTAGCTCTAAAAAATCCTTTTTATGAAGCTCCGCCGAAAACATTTCCCTGCCTCTGTCAGCTAAGTTATGCGCCTCATCTATTAGAAAAATGAAATCGGTTTTTTTATCTGCAAAAAACCTTTTAAGGCTTGCATTGGGGTCAAATAGATAATTGTAATCACATATAAC
>CAZMPR010000055.1:3614-6909 GCA_964568265.1 uncultured Clostridiaceae bacterium
AGTTTCTTCGGCAATCCTTTGTGTGGTAGTTTTTCCTGTAAGATAAAAAATTTTAGATGTTTTGCCTTCCCCCATTGCCTTTACAGCAGGGAAAACGGCGGATACGGTTTTTCCTATACCTGTAGGAGCCTGAACGAAAAGAAGGTTTTCATCTCTTATAGATCTGTATACCGCGGCAGCCATATCTCTTTGCCCTTTTCTATAGTCGGGAAAGGGGAATTCAAGCTTTTTTATGGAATCATCCCGTTTTGTTATCCATGAATTGCTTAAGTCAGCCCATACACAGTATTTTTCTAATAGACCAAAGAAGAATGTCTTTAGCTCTTCAATGGTAAAACTTTTAGGTATTTTTTTTATCTCTTCCGTGTCCAACTGTATATATGTAAGTTGGATAGTGAGATTTTCCAAACCATTTTCTTCCCCGTATATGTATCCGTAACACATGGCTTGTGCCCAATGGGTATCATTATAGTTTTCATCTATAACCTCTAAGGGGGCAGTAGTGGATTTGATTTCGTCTATGATTATTTCATCATCAATAGTAAGAATACCATCGGCTCTGCCTTCGATAATCAGACTATACTTTTCAAACACAACGGTTTTCTTCAGTTGAACCTCCGCCATATAATTATCACCATAGGATTTCTGCAATTTCCTATGGGCCTTTGTGCCTTCAAAGGCTCTATTCATTTGAACAAAACCCGAATCAATATCACCGGAGCGAAGTATAAATTCCACCAGATTCCTAACGGATAGCTTTATTTCAATCATCATATCACCACAAAGATATTATATCATTGGAGGGGTTAAGTTTACATAGTGTTGAGATATTGTTGTGTTTTTATGCTGTTTTAGTTTTTAGATTATAAAGTTAGATATTACATAAGGGTTGAAAGAGCTATTCCTTCTAATTGAATAGAACATAAGGTATAATTAATGTTAAGAAGCTAAAAGCAATTAAGGGGGTCTTATAGAATTATGGAATTGGTGACAATCAAAGAAGCTAGTGAGTTTGCTACGGCTTATCTAAAGCGAGATATAACATCTTCTAATATTTCTTATTTAGTACAATATGGAAGGATAAAAAAACATGAAATGAATGGGTCGACCATGGTGGATAAGGGAGATATAATAACTTATTATAAATCATTTCATGGCAGGAGAGAGATTAACTGGAAGGAGAAGTTAGGAGAGGATTTAAACTGGGAATTATCTTTTGATAAATATAAAGAAAGCGAAACCACTAAGCATGTGCATAGACTACATCCGTATAAGGGTAAATTTATACCACAATTAGTAGAATATTTCTTAGATGATCACATAGATAATTTTAAAAAGGACGTATTTTTTAATCAAGGAGACATTATATTAGATCCTTTTTGTGGAAGCGGAACAACTTTGGTCCAGGCTAACGAGCTAAAAATGAATTCTATAGGCATTGATATTTCAGCTTTTAATGCATTAATCAGTAATGTAAAAGTTGGGAAATATGATTTTGTAAAGCTTCATGAAGAGACTAAAAGAATAATCAGGAAACTAAGAAATTATATAGCCCATACCAACTCAATCAAGTTTGAAAATGTTCTTTTAGAAGAGCTCGCAAAGTTTAATAATATATATTTCCCTTCCCCGGAATATAAATATAAAGTGAGAAATAAAGAAATTGATCAAAATACTTATGGAAAAGATAAAGAAGAGTTATTTCTGCCTATATATGAAAGGTTATTAGATGAATATAATATAAAGTTATTGCAAGAACAAAAAGAAAGCTTTCTTGATAATTGGTTTTTAAAACCCGTTAGAAACGAAATAGATTATGTATTTGATCTTATAAAAGACATTGAAGATAAAAATATAAAAAAAGTATTAACGATAATACTCAGTAGAACAATTAGGTCTTGCAGAGCAACAACACATTCTGATTTGGCTACTCTGAAGGATCCGATGGTTAAGACTTATTATTGTTCTAAGCATGGAAAGATATGCAAACCCCTATTTACAATAAGCGGTTGGTTTGAAAGATATTGCAATGATACTATTAAAAGGCTTGCACAATTTGACAGGTTAAGAACTGATACAGAGCAAATTTGCTTAATAGGCGATTCTACAAATATAAATATATTTGATGCTATTAAGATAAAAAAGCCACACCTATATGAGCTAGCTTGTAGGCAAAAGATTAAAGGCATTTTTTCAAGTCCGCCTTATGTCGGTTTAATTGATTATCATGAGCAGCATGCCTATGCATATGATTTATTTGGATTTATGCGAAATGATGAGCTTGAAATAGGACCTTTGTCCAAAGGGCAAGGCAAAGAAGCGAGGGATTCTTATATTGATGGGATTTCACAAGTTTTAAATAATTGTAAAAAATATTTAACAGATGATTATAATGTTTTTTTAGTTGCGAATGATAAATATAATTTGTATCCGCATATAGCTGAAAAATCGGGCATGAAAATTATAAAACAGTACAAAAGACCTGTACTAAATCGAACGGAAAAGGACAAAGGTGCCTATTCTGAAATAATATTTCATATGAAAGGAAGATAGTCTTGTGTTTATCTGATGAAAAAACTGAAAAAATATCACATATTGTGATTGGTGTTCTTTTTTCAAGATTTGAAAGTTTCCCAGGGGATATCTTCAATAATAGGAATGCCCCATTTCATGAAGCTTTTTTGAATGCTTTTTCTAATGTCATTAAAGAAAAAGTAACTGATATTCCCTTCTTTATAAGCATGAGTAGTTGGTTACATGGTTTAAATACGACCCTTGGACAGACTTTTTTCGAAAAAACTGCTCATGTTTTATCTGACGGTGAGAAACGGGAATATACTTCAAAAAAGTTAGGAAACCTTAATTTAAGCGGTATTCAGAAAAACAATATTAATGAAATCATAACGAATCTGAGTATAGGTAAAAATTTACCTAATATGCAAATAGAAAATAATATATTATTAAAAGCGGATAATTCAAATGCTACCAGTGCTTTAGATTTTTCTGCTGATGTTTTTATTGAAACCGATAACGAAGTGGTGGCTATAGAATTAAAGTCTGTAAGACCGAACTCTGGAGAAATGAGAGGTGAAAAGCATAAAATCCTTGAAGGAAAATGTGCGCTTTTTAACAAGTATCCGGATAAAAAGGTTAGTTTCTTTTTGGGATTTCCTTTTGATCCAACATCTGATACTCCAACAGGATATAACAAAAAAAGATTTATGGAATCAGTTATAAATCTTAAGAAGTATTTTGATGAAAGAGGGCAAAAGATTAAGCTTATAAAGCTCAATGG
>CAZMPR010000055.1:6919-8080 GCA_964568265.1 uncultured Clostridiaceae bacterium
GATGAAAGTGAAATATTATTAGCTGGCGAATTATGGGATTATTTAGCCGGATCAGAAAAAACTATGGAGGCTCTTTTAAAAATCATAAATAATATTTCAACACCGGAATTTTTGGACAGGTATAAATGTTTAAATGATATAAGTAATATCGAGCTTGATAAGTATGCTGAGTACTTAGAAAAATGGAACTTATTTTCTCAATTAGATTTAATCAAAAATGATGAGAAAATTAAGGAGGCAATTAGCGGGAGTGGCCAGCTATCAAGGATATATAATCAACAAGTTTTCCAAGATGGAAGGTATAATTATAACAGGTATGAAAAACTAATTGAATTAATATAAAATGATGGTTTCAAAATGGGGAATTTGAAAACATTATGTTATTTATATAAAGAATGAAGGTGACGAAGTGAAAAAGATAGTCAGGGAACAATCGATTTTTACTTTTTCTAAAGACCATAAACCTGCAGCAACTATTGCTTCGGGAGAATCGGTGTTATTTGAAACATCCGACTGTTTTAACAATATGCTTACAAGACAAGAGCAGTTAAGCGGAAACGAATTAGGGGATTTTGTGAATCCGGCAACGGGGCCTCTATACATAGAAAATGCCGAAAAGGGTGATATCCTGAAGATTGAAATAGCAGACATCAAAAGTAGTGATAGAGGTGTTATGACTGTAGATACAAGGGATCCTATTTTAGGAGGTAAATATGATGAAAACAAATTGAAAACAATAGAGATAGTTGATGACCGGGCGATTTTTAATGAAAAAGTTGAATTACCAATAAAAACGATGATAGGTGTAATCGGAGTTGCCCCGGATGGGTATGAAATATCAACTGTTGATCCGGGTGAACACGGCGGTAATATGGATTGCAAAGAAATCGTAGAAAGCTCAATATTGTATCTGCCGGTAAACGCCAAAGGCGGGCTGTTGGCTATGGGAGATTTGCATGCAGTTATGGGTGATGGGGAAACGGGAGGCTGCGGTTTAGAGATAAAAGGTGAGGTAATAGTTAAAGTTGATGTAATTAAGAATAAAACTTTGCCGCTTCCTATGGTAATTAATAAGGATAAATTTATGACAATAGCTTCGGCGGAAACATTAGATGATGCGGCAAAGAAGGCAGTAATTAATATGCATCAATTTCTGGTTGA
>CAZMPR010000056.1:0-8055 GCA_964568265.1 uncultured Clostridiaceae bacterium
AGCCTTTATTTATTGCCACGTATGCAGGAGCATAGAAAATTGAGCGTACAACCTCGTTCAATCTAATTTTGGTTAATTCATTTTTTTTGCATCCACTCATCATAGTAACCATCATTATAATGATAAGTATTATGCAAAAAACTTTTTTATATGGTTTCATAGCTTCACTCCTAAAAATTATTCTTATTTTACAATGTATTCAAATATCATGTGTTGGTGCTTGTATATGAAACCAGTATGATTTGAATAATGCATAAGACTTAAGTTATAATAAAGTAAAAAATAAAGGTAAAGCTATACCTGATTAATTCTTTTTTCAGTTTGGATGGGGTGAAAATTTTGAATTTACCTAATGCACTTTCTTTGATAAGAATAGCTATTATTTCACCGTTTTTATACTTCTATCTTTTTATACCGGGATATGGCGAAAGCATAGCTTTAATCATATTTATATTTTCTGGGTTGACAGATCTATTAGACGGATTTATTGCCCGGAAGTATAACTTGGTAACAAAAATAGGTACTGTTTTAGATCCGTTGGCTGATAAGCTTATGCTAATTTCTGTTTTGACCGGTTTTGTAATTAAAAACAAGATTAATTTATGGATATTGATTTTGATGGTATGCAAAGAACTCCTCATGGTGCTTGGAACATTTATACTTTACAATGATAAGGACGAAATTATTTCAGCTAATGTAATAGGTAAAATTACAACGGTATTATTTTATACTGCCGGTATTGCAATAATTATTAATTCACCGGCAGGTCATTTTCTTATGATTTGTTTTTTTGTTTTAAACATAACATCTTTATTCTTTTACCTGTTTAAGTTTATATCTGTAAAAAAAACTGTTTAGTGAAGAATGTATTGACAAAAGAATGGCTTGATGATTAAATATGATTAAAAGCAAAAGTAATGATAAAGAGGAGTAAATGACATCTTCTTAAAGAGATTGATATTCGGCGGCTGAAAGATATCTAAGATATAGATGGCATTGAAGGTAGCTTTGGAGCTCCTGCATTGAATTCAGTAGATGCAGGCGGGTCTGCCCGTTACAGTGTAAAGAGCCGGTGTTAGCCGGAATTAAGGTGGTACCGCGGATTTGCCCTTCGTCCTTTTATGGATAAAGGGCTTTTATATTTTTAAATGGAGGCAGTTAAAATGAAAGATGAAAAAATTTTAGAAAAAACATACGACCCTAAGCAAGTTGAGGATAGGATCTATAAGACCTGGGAAGAAAGGAAGTACTTTACACCAGTAATTGATGAAAGCAGGGAACCTTATACTATTGTGATCCCGCCGCCAAATATAACAGGCCAACTCCATTTGGGGCATGCCCTTGATAATACCATTCAAGATATCTTGATTAGGTGGAGACGAATGCAGGGCTATCCCACGCTTTGGTTGCCGGGTTCTGACCATGCCAGCATAGCAACGGAAGCAAAAATTGTTGAAATGTTGAGTTTAGAGGGTAAAACCAAAAAGGACTTAGGAAGGGAAAAATTTTTGGAAAGAGCGTGGAATTGGAAAGAAGAATATGGCGGCAGAATTGTGAATCAATTAAAGAAATTAGGCAGCTCATGTGATTGGACCCGGGAAAGGTTTACCTTGGATGAAGTTTGTTCAAGGGCTGTAAAAAGAGTTTTTGTTGATTTATATAAAAAAGGATTAATTTATAAAGGCGAAAGAATTATAAACTGGTGCACAAACTGTAAAACTTCTATTTCTGATA
This sequence comes from uncultured Clostridiaceae bacterium, assembly GCA_964568265.1. GTDB lineage: Bacteria > Bacillota > Clostridia > Lutisporales > Lutisporaceae > JAAYKT01. The sequence continues at coordinate 1,735 of CAZMPR010000056.1, forward strand.
TTGAAACTATTTATGATGAACAAAAAGGGCATTTTTGGCATATTAAATATCCACTGAAGGATTCAGACGGTTATCTTGAAATTGCGACTACAAGACCTGAAACAATGCTGGGAGATACTGCTGTGGCAGTGCATCCCGAAGATGAAAGATACAAAGATTTAATCGGTAAGACAGTAATATTACCGCTGTTGAACAAAGAGATACCCATTATAGAAGATGATTATGTAGATATGGAATTCGGTACGGGGGCGGTTAAGATTACACCTGCACATGATCCTAATGACTTTGAAGTTGCCGTAAGACACGGACTTTCAATGCCGAGGGTGATAAATGATGACGGTACTATTAACGAGCTTGGCGGTAAATATTGCGGCATGGATCGATATGAAGCAAGAAAAAAGATAGTTGACGATTTGGAAAGTGAAGGATTGTTGGTTAGTGTTAAAGAACATGACCATAATGTGGGACATTGCCAAAGATGCAATACCACAATTGAGCCTATTCTTTCAGAACAGTGGTTTGTCAGCATGAAACCTTTAGCAGGCCCCGCCATTGATGCAGTAAAAGAAGGAAAGGTCAAGTTTGTTCCCGATAGATTCTCAAAGATATACTATAATTGGATGGAAAACATTCAAGATTGGTGTATTTCAAGACAACTTTGGTGGGGTCATAGAATACCTGCATACTATTGTTTGGATTGCGGTGAGATTACGGTTTCCGAAGATGATCCGAAAGAGTGTTCAAAATGCGGCAGTACTAACATTAAGCAAGATGAAGATACTTTGGATACATGGTTCAGTTCCGCATTGTGGCCTTTTTCCACTTTAGGCTGGCCGGAGGAAACTAAAGATTTTAAATATTTTTTCCCTACAAGCGTTTTGGTGACCGGCTACGATATTATATTTTTCTGGGTAGCCAGGATGATTTTTTCTTCTATAGAGAGCACGGGAATTGAACCGTTTGAGCATGTTCTAATTCACGGTATAATAAGGGATTCCGAAGGAAGAAAGATGAGCAAATCCTTAGGAAACGGCATAGATCCCATTGATGTAATAGATAAATATGGTGCCGATGCCTTAAGATTCAATCTGATTTCAGGTAATTCGCCGGGGAACGATATGAGGTTCTTTTGGGAGAGAGTAGAGGCTTTCAGTAATTTTGCAAACAAGATTTGGAATGCCTCAAGGTTTGTAATAATGAATTTAGATGAAACGGATACAAAGATACCATTTGAAGAATACAAGGAATACCATGAAGTTTCAGATAAATGGATAATAAGCAAACTGAATGATTTAATAAAAGAGGTAACAGATAACCTGGAAAAATTCGAACTGGGAATAGCGGCGCAAAAAATATATGATTTTATCTGGTTTGAGTTTTGCGATTGGTATATATAATTAGCGAAGCAAAGACTGTACGGTAAGGATATTATATCTAAAAAGACTGCTCAATCAACTTTGATACATGTGCTTACATCTTCTTTGAAATTGCTTCATCCTTATATGCCTTTTATTACGGAGGAAATATATCAGTGTTTATCTAAAGACAGCGAATCAATTGTAATAAGCAAATGGCCTTTGTATGATGAAAAACTGGAAGCACCCCTTGAAGTAAGAAACATGGAAATAGTAATGGATAGCATCAAGGCAATTAGAAATATTCGATCAGAAATGAACGTTGTACCTTCAAAAAAAATTAAAACAATGATTTACGCCTATGATCAACAAATTAAACAAGCTTTGGATAAAGGAAAAGGATATATAGAAAGATTAGGCCTTTCTTCAGAAGTATTGTTAATTGAAGATAAACAAGAGGCGCCGAAAGACTCAATATCTATTATTATTGATGGAGGCGAAATATTTTTACCTCTTTTTGAATTGATTGATAAAGATAAAGAAATGGAAAGATTAAATAAAGAAAAAGAACGACTTTTAAATGAGCTTAAAAGAGTAGATGCTAAATTGAACAATGAAAACTTCATAAAAAAGGCACCTAAAAGCGTTGTAAACGAAGAAAAAGGGAAGAAAGAAAAATATAAAGCTCTATTTGAAAAGGTTTCGGAAAAAATTGAAAACATAAATAAAAGAGGTTAAAAAGATGAGCTATATTGAAGCATTGAAATATATAGATACAGAGTTGAAAGGCGGTTGTAACCCCGGATTAGGGCGTATTAACAACCTATTAAAACTTATTGGTAACCCTCATAAGGGACTAAAAACTATTCATATTGCAGGAACGAATGGTAAAGGTTCAGTTTCGGCTATGATTTCAAGAATTTTAATAGAATCAGGATATAAGGTGGGTACTTATATTTCTCCCCACTTGATTAATATTACGGAAAGATATTTAATAAATAACAAAGAAATAGAAGAAGTGAAGTTTACAAAATATGTAGAAGTATTAAAAGAAAAAATAGATTTTATGAAAAGCGAAGGAGAAGAGGCTCCTTCACAGTTTGAAATGTTGACTGCCTTGGCATTTTTGTATTTGAAAGATGAAAATACCGATATAGCCGTAGTTGAAGTGGGGCTGGGAGGCAGGTATGATGCAACTAATGTTTTGGATCCTTTGGTTTCTGTTATAATGTCCATCGGATATGATCATATGTCGATTTTAGGTGATACTATAGAAAAGATTGCATATGAAAAAGCAGGTATTATAAAAAGCAAAGGTATAACGGTTTTATATCCCCAAACATATAAAGAAGCTGAGAGCGTGATAGAGTCCGTATCGGAGAAATTAGGAAACAGATTAATAAAAGTAAAAAAAGAAACAGTATCATCAGACAGTTTTAGCTTAGAAGGACAGTTGATAGACTATAGTTATAAAAACACGAATTATAAAGATATAAAATTGCCCCTACTGGGTGACCATCAGCAACTAAATGCAGCGACGGCAATAACAGTTTCCCTACTTTTGATGGAAATAGGCTTTCAAATTAGTGAAAACCATATAAAAAGAGGTATTGAAAATGTGAAATGGTTGGGGCGATTGAGTATTGTCTCTAAAAATCCTCTGATAGTGATTGACGGTGCACATAATGTAGACGGGATTTTAGTTCTGTCTAATGCGGTAAAAAAGTATTTCAAAGACAAAAAGTTAATTCTTATAATGGGGATGTTGAAAGATAAAGAACATGATAAAAGTCTTGGAATTATTGCTCCCATGGCAAATGTTTTTATAGCGACTGAACCATTGGATGGCAGAGCACTTAAAGCGGAGGAATTGGGAATGGAAGCAAATAAATATGCACCTAATGTCTTGGTGGAGCCATCAATAGAAAAAGCCATAGAAAAGGCTAAATCAATGTATGAAGAAAATGATTCTGTAATCTGTATTGCCGGTTCCCTATATTTAATGGGGGAAGTCATAAGGCTACTTAATCAATAACTTCATGACCTGGTCATAGACTTGGAGATAAGATTGCTTCCACTTGGCACATATTTGTTTGGCTTGCATAGCACTAACAACGTTAAGTCTTAATTCAATCAAAGTGATATCGTTTTCTACTACCTTTAATATTACTATATATTCGATATCACTTTTTTTTATGTAACTGGCAAAAACCTGTGTTTCCAACTTGATACTATCTTTATTTTTATCAGTATAACTTTTAATAATATTCAAAACGTCTTTTGGGATTGTTGTTATTAATGAAGCAATAGTTTGTCTGCCAATGTTTGTAATAATATACTGTTCTTTATTTTTAACTTTTTCAATCATTTGTGATTTTTCAAGCTCATGAAAGCTTTGCTGCAGATCAAAATAATTAATTAGACTATTTTGAAGCACAATATCGGTGATTTGACTTTTTGACAAGGGAAAATCAATTTCTGAAAATACCTGCAATATGATAAGCTTGTTTATTGCCAGTTCCTTTACTGTTCTGTTCATTAAATCACCTCATAAATAAATTTATTAAATTATATAGAAATTAAATCACTTTTTAACAATTATAACATAGCAAAGATAGCCTGTGGATAGAATTCTTTTATTAAAACAACGATGATAGACTTGACATAAATAGACATAGTAATTTATAGTTTAAAATTTAAGTTGGGGTCACAAAGACCCCAACTTAAATTTACGTTTATGATTTAAATTATTTATTGATAATTTGCTTTTGTGCCATAGCCACCAATCTTTTTGTCATTTCGCCACCTACGCTTCCGCATTGTCCGGCAGTTAAATTTCCCCAATAATCTTCGGATCCTTGATAAACAGGAAGGTTAAGTTCTGCAGCGATTTCATATTTCATATTATCTAAAGCTTTATGTGCTTCGGGTTCAAGCAAACCTTTGTTATATCTTCCGCTTCCGGCTGCCATTGCAACCTCTTCCTTTCTTTTTATTTTTAATTTTCCCTATAACAAAAAATATATTCAAGAATATATTTTTATTATGCATAATTTCTATATAAAAAGCATAAAATTATTATTTAAGACTTATTTTACAATTGTTACAATTTTGTAAAATAGCTCGATTCCTGTCGATTAATTTCTTGGGCAATGATATAATATTTATTATAAACAAAAAGCCTTTAAAGAATAACCGGAGGATTAAAATGAAAAAGTTTTTGGCAATTTTTATCATAGTTCTAATCTTTACAATTCCCGGTTGCAGTGAAAATGTTGCAGGCAGTGGAAAAGTCGAACAGGGAGAAATTGAAGAGTATACTGAAGAAAATGAAGATGCAGAGCCTTCGATTAGCGATGAAATTATCGAAGAAGAATTAGATTTTAAAAAAATAAAGCCAAACGAAAATGGACAAATAATGGTACTAATGTATCATGGTATTGGTGATAAAGAATCTGAATGGGTAAGAACAGCAGAAAACTTTAAAAAAGATTTGGAAACCTTATATAAAAGCGGGTACAGATTGCTGAGTCTGAATGACTATGTGAATAACAATATAGATATTGATGCCGGTTTTACCCCCGTTGTTTTGACTTTTGATGATGGTTTACAAAATCAATTTAACTATATTGAAGATAACGGAAGCCTTATTATTGATCCTGAATGTGCTGTGGGTATATTAGAGGAATTTTGCAATAACCATCCCGATTTCGGTAAAGCAGCATCTTTTTTTGTATACTATCCGGTACCTTTCAGGCAAAAAAACTTAATATATGAAAAGTATAAATTTTTAATAGATAATGGTTATGAAATAGGTAATCACGGTTACAATCATGAAAACTTAGGAGGAATAACCATAGAAAAAGTTCAGGAATCCTTAGCGAAAAATGCTAAGTTAACTGAAGATTATGGTTATAAGGTTCAATCATTGGCACTGCCATATGGTTCAGCGCCAAAAGGTGAAAATTATAAATACGTCGTATCTGGCGAATATGACGGTTATTCTTATTATAATAAAGCTGTTTTGAAAGTTGGAAGCAATCCCGCATATGCACCGAATCACTTAAAATTTGATTTTTCAAGAATCCCCAGAGTTAGAGCCAGCGAAATCTTTGTTGAAGGAACAGGACTTTATGATTATTTGAATTATTTTGAAAAAAATCCTGAAAAGAAATATATAAGTGATGGAAATAAAGGCACCATCACTATACCTGAGTATGAACTGCCAAACATAAACGAAGATGCTATAAAAGATAAAAAACTGATTACTTATCATCTTTAGACCAATTAATCAGAAAACTATTTTAACTCATTAAATGAAAAATTTTAATCCATATTAATTACTATATGGATTTTTATTTTGTTAAGATATTTAAGTAATATGTGGATAACAAAGGTAATAAATTAATAAAAAGACTGAAAAGGAGTCAAGGCGTTCCCAAGCATGTAGGAAAGTGGGTGATAATATGAAGGTGATTATATTAAAAAAAAGACAGGTGGTTTCATCCTTACTTTTTATTACAATTCTTATTGTTTCTGTTGCTTTTACAAAATTTAAGAGTTTGGGTGCATTGACCGCATTTAAAAAAGATGAAAGAATAATTCCTATTTATTGTGTGGATACAAATGAAAAAAAGGTGGCAATTTCATTTGATGCTGCATGGGGCTCTGATTATACCGAAAAATTATTATCAATACTGGAAAAATATAATGTAAAGACTACTTTTTTTCTTGTTGCATTTTGGATTGATAAGTATCCGGATATGGTAAAAAGAATAGATGAATGCGGACATGAAATAGGGAATCATTCAGCTAAGCATCCGAATATGTCACAATTAAGTGAAGAGAGAATAAAAGAGGAATTAACAATAACTTCAAATAAAATAGTTGAAATAACAGGTAAAAAAGATGTGCTATTCAGGCCGCCATTTGGTGATTATAATAATAGAGTTATAAAAACAGCGAA
>CAZMPR010000057.1:0-7959 GCA_964568265.1 uncultured Clostridiaceae bacterium
GTTAAATTAAAAAAGCTGCCATCGCAGCCTTTTTAATTTATTTCTACTCGCTTTGTATGATCAAAATTCGGATCATATCTAATATCCCCATGTTCCGTCATTACATAAGACTCCAGGTAGCATTTATAATTGAAACCGTTATTATCCTTTGCCGTTGCATAAATAAGTATGCTGTCCCCCACCTTGCAAGGTATCTTATAACCCTCTAATTTTATATAATGTTGATACCTGCCTTTGGAATCCTCGGGAATTGGCATAGTATCAACTATTTTTCCATTCAATTCTATATTGAGATTGATATCCCTTAGAGACATAGTTTCTCCATTGTATGGAAAACTGTAGTACAATCCATAATCATAGTTTATAAACAGAACTCCTTCACCTTTTATGGTCCTCATACGTCCACCTTGAGGTTGTGCTTGTATATCTGCAGCAAACTTTTCAACAGCCGGTGATATTCTATCCAATCTTTCTGTCTTTTTTGTATCGCCGGTTTCAACAACCAAATCAATTTCAGAACTATCAAATACCGAAACATTTATATTGGCAGTAAAAACAAGGTTATCTGATGTTTCTGCCGGTATTAGTTCCGGATCTTTGCTTCCGGTTTTTAATAAAAAAAATACCTCTTCCCCTTTGTTATAAACCCTTGGCTTCAGTGTTAATAAGAAGTGAGCCTCCTTATCCTTCAATTCAATAAATTCATATTTAAATTCATTTACCAAACTATTTTCTTTTTTGAGAGCCTGTTCTATCTGATAAATGCTGCTTGATACTGCACCGCCGGTTGAACTGCTCATTGAATTAACACTATTTTTTAGATTTGATATTTCATTTTTCATAGACACTATATCTATACTTGTTTTAATATTTACAGCTAAAAATACTATTAAGATAACTATAATCCATTTAGATAATTTCACGCCTTACGCCTCCGTTCATTGCATACCATAATTACACAAAAAATATAGCCCCCAACGACATCTATTGTTATTAGCATGGTTTGGCAAAGTAATAAAAATCCATAGGATTTTCTACACTTTCAATTATATCACACGGGTTTTTATGTACAATAAACAAAGTCTAATATGCGCTTGGTAAAAGTTCACTGCTCCTTTGTGATTATTAAAAAGATACTTGAATCGTCTACTTCTACCACTTCATACGGGAAACCTGATGCTTTTCCTATAGCTTCTAATTCCTCCGGCGAGTGTGTTATGGCACGAAAGCCATCCTTGCATACGATTACACCATCTTTTGTCTTCTCTTCATCTATCTCACCGAGCAAACCTTTATCTGCCTGCTCATAAAACCAATCCAAGCGATGTTCCCAAAATTTTGGGCTGTAACTGCTTATAAATGCCTTACCTTTTGGTTTCAACAAATCAGTAATATCACTTAACCCCTTAAAAGGATCAAGCTTCATCGCTGATAAGCCATTTTGCAAACATAACACCACTTCAAACAGGCTATCAAGTTGAAGATTGTGTACATCCATTCTAATTAACTGTGCATTTGATACTCCATCCAAATACTCATTACCAAACTCAACACTATCTTCGGAAATATCAATACCTAAAATGCTTTTACAATTGGGTGCCAATTCCTTCAAAATGCGACCATATCCTGCTCCAAGTTCTAAAACATCATCAGTATTATGCAGCTTATCTCTTACGAAGGCTATCTCAGATTGTAAGTACTGCTCTACCCTCTTATACTTCGTTTGATACACTTGGAACAGATTTTGAGCATTCAGACTTTGTTTATAATAGTTTTTTTCCACAGCAACAATCACACCTCACAGCACTTTTTTAATAATTATATCATATTATTTTTCAGTTTTGTTGCAATGGTACAGGGCATTATACTGTAAATGTTAATATAAAAAAGACACCGCTTTTAAATGTTTTGTGGTATATAATATAAATAAAGATGTCTTACAATTTGATAAAAACATATATTATTATATTCTCCTTGGAGGTGTAAAAATGATTAACAACTTGGATATTTATGAAGCCATGACAATTAAATAAACTCCTTTATGAAAGCTATTTACGACTCAGGTGTTAAGGAGATATCTAAAAACGGCATAGATGAAAAAGACGGCTTTATATTCCCGTCTTACGTAGAAGATATAATGGGACCCGAACTTTTTGATTTCGGTTACGGACCCTTCAGATGGGTGTGCTTAAGCGGCAATCCGGAAGATTTAAGGAAAACCGATAAAGCCGCTATGGATTGCATAGACCCGAACAGGAGAGCCCAAGACAGAGATAACTGGATGGATAAGAGATGCCGAAGAAAACAAATTGGTAGTAGGCACCCAAGCCAGAATCCTATATCAGGATGCTATGGGAAGAATGAATATAGCTTTGAAATTTAATGATATGGTACGAAAGGGTGAAATAGGCCCCGTAATGTTAGGTCGTGACCATCACGATGTAAGCGGCACAGATTCACCTTTTAGAGAAACATCTAATATAAAAGACGGCAGCAACGTAATGGCGGATATGGCCACCCAGTGCTTTGTCGGAAATGCTGCCAGAGGCATGAGCCTTGTAGCCCTTCATAACGGCGGCGGTGTAGGTATCGGGAAAGCGATAAACGGAGGATTCGGCCTGGTACTCGACGGCACGGAAAAAACCGATGAAATTATTAAATCCGCCATGCTGTGGGATGTAATGGGAGGAGTTGCAAGACGTGCCTGGGCGAGAAATGAAAACTCCATAACAACCTCCATAGAATACAATGGTATGAGAAAAGGCACCGATCATATCACCATACCCTATATACCTGATGAAGAATTGATAAAAAACACTGTGATAAAGGTTTTTGAATAAAACAAAACTATCATTCTGAAAGGGCCTGCGACTGAAGAATCTTAATGCACTGATAATAAAGACTCTTCACTTCGTTAAGAGTAACAATCATAATAAGATATCAACGAAAGAGGCGGACAATCCTGTCCGCCCTGCTTCTTTCCAACTAACCCAAAGACATGACCCCAGTTCTGAACCCTGTCATCCTGAAGCCTTGCTAAAGGATCTAGACCACAAAGATACGACCCCAACTCTCTGTTCTCCGGACATCTGACCACTGTTCTCTGTTTCCCTTTTTTTTTACGCTTTAATAACGCGCATGGCATTTAAAACAGCGATTAATGCTACACCCACATCGGCAAATACCGCTTCCCACATTGTTGCCAGTCCAAAAACACCCATAATTAATACGAGAAATTTTACTACCAGAGCAAAAGAGATGTTTTGCCATACTACTTTGCGTGTAAATTTTGCCACCTTAATTGCTTCAATTAATTTCGATGGTTCATCCGTCATTAATACGATATCGGAAGCTTCAATAGCCGCATCGGTGCCTAATCCACCCATTGCAATGCCAATATCCGCCATAGCCAGGACAGGTGCATCGTTTATACCGTCTCCTATAAAAATAATGTTACCTTTTCCCTTCTTATTTTTCTTTATGCCTTCAAGAATTTGCACTTTATCCTGGGGCAACAGTTCATAATGCACCTCATCTAAACCCAATTGTTCGGATATAGTTTCAGCTACAATCTTATTGTCGCCGGTAAGCATGACCGTTTTTATGTTTCCCATTGTTTTTAAATCTTTTATCAAATTAGGAGCATCTATCTTTATACTGTCAGCTATCATAATATATCCCGCATATATATTGTTTACTGCCACATAGACTATTGTCCCTGAAGTATGGATTTTCTCGTATTCAATATTTTGGTTTTCCATCAGTTTGCTGTTCCCTGCCAGTATATCTCCTATAGATGTTTTTACCTTGATTCCTTGCCCAGTAATTTCTTCATGAGCAATAACGACGGACATATCTGCTTTTCCTTCATATGCCTCTTTAATAGATAAAGCTATCGGATGATTCGAAAAGCTTTCGACTATAACCGCAAATTTTAAAACATCTTCTTTAGTAAATCCATTTACTCCTTGGATTTCTTTGACCTTAAAAACACCTTCCGTCAATGTTCCTGTTTTATCAAACACCACTGTATCAATATTATTTAAAGCCTCTAAATAATTACCGCCTTTCACCAAAATCCCTTTTTTCGAGGCACCTCCGATACCCCCGAAAAAGCTCAGAGGTATAGATACGACCAAAGCACAAGGACAGGATATAACTAAAAACACCAAAGCCCTGTATAACCACTGCTCAAAAGTACCTATACCGTAAATAGCAGTCGGTAGTATTGTGATTAATAGGGCGGAGAAAACTACAATAGGTGTATAAACTCTTGCAAATTTTGTTATAAAGTTTTCTGTGGGAGCCTTTTTTAAAGCCGCATTTTCTACTAAGTCCAGTATTTTTGCCACAGTCGATTCTCTATATTCCTTTTCTACCTTTACAGAGATTAAATTACTTTTATTGATAGATCCACTCAAAATTAAATCTCCTGATTTAACATCTTTAGGTATGGATTCACCTGTCAAAGCAGATGTATCCAATGTCGTTTCTCCTTTTAACACTTTACCATCCAGAGGGACCCTTTCCCCGGGTTTTACTACTATAATATCCCCCACGGAAATTGATTCCGGTGAAACCTGACGTATTTGATTTTCGATAATGATGTTAGCGTAATCAGGCCTGATATTCATCAATGTTTTTATAGATTTTCTTGATCTGTTTAAGGCAACATCCTGAAACAATTCACCTATATTAAAAAATATCATTACAGCTGCCGCTTCCGGATACTCCCCTATGGCAAAAGCTCCTATGGTTGCAATAGTCATCAAAAAATTCTCATCAAAAAGCCTTCCAATGAACAGATTCTTAACAGCCTTGAAAACAACTACCTTTCCCGCTAAAACATATGCCGCACTGTAAATTATTAGCCTCCATATATCATTAGTTTTAAATATATAGGGTATTAAAAACAGAAGCAAAGAGGCCGATAAAATCAGCGCTTGTTTTTCAATTTCACCTTTGTCTTCCTTTTCAATGTTTTGTGAATCATTTCTTTCGATGATTTCTGCGCCGGGTTCTATTTGGTCTATGATTTCTATTGCCCGGTTTATTATTCTTTCTTCGTCGTCTGAATTCATATATTCAAACATTAGTCTTTTACCTACAAAATCAACATTGGCCTTTTCTATCCCATAGATTTTTCCGATACTTCTTTCTATTTCTGATGCGCAACTGGCACAGTGTAATCCCTTTATTAAAAATTCTTTTTTAATGATATTTTGCATTTCTGTCCCTCCCTACAAAGTAGTTGAGATACTGCGACGGTGTTGCGGAATGGCACAGGGGCTATTAACTACCTCTCCATCTCTTACAACTGACCAACTTTCCGCTTAGTGATGTCATTCTGAAGGAGCCTGCGACTGAAGAATCTTAATGCACCGACAATAAAGACTCTTCACTTCGTTCAGAGTGACATACTTCGTACTGTCTTTATAATGCTACAGGGTAAGAGCAAGCTTTTCCCTGCAAACCAACTAAACGACTAACCGCTTTCCGCTATCTATGCTTTATATGTTCCATGCCCTGATCAAATATATGTTTAACATGCTCATCATCCAAAGAATAATAAACAACCTTGCCTTCTTTTCTGTTCTTCACCAACCGAGCATTTTTCAAAATTCTAAATTGGTGGGATATAGCCGATTGACTCATATTTAATATGGCTGCGATATCGCATACACACATTTCGGATACTGACAGGACATGCAAAATCCTAACACGGGTGCTGTCGCCAAAAACTTTAAAAAGGTCAGCCAACTCATATAGCAAATCTTCTTCCGGCATTTGTTCCGCAACCATTTTGATTATATCCTCATGAATTACGCTCGTTTCACAACATTCAACTTTTTTATTATCTTTTTGCATATTTATCTCTCCTATATAGTATGAATATCTGTTCATATGTTCATATATAGTTTATGTCTTTTGCTATCCTTTGTCAATAGGAAAATATGCTTTATGAAACACCTAAAAATACTTAATATAAGATGACTATGTCTCAGAATGATATGAAAAGAGCGTTATTGGTAATATCTAAAATAAAAATGTCATCCTGAAGGCCAAGCACTTAGGAATTAAAACCTTTGATAATAAAAGATTCTTCGCTTCGTATGACGCGATAATAAAACTATTTGCAATATCAGAAATAAAAAAGCCATCCCCGGTGATAAAAATAAGAATTTTAGAATCGATATTAAAATTCTCCGATTCGGGAATGACGCGATAAAAAAACATCGGTATAATTGTCTTAATTTTACCCTATTCTATAAACTTTTTATAAACATAAGGTGAAGTGGTAAGAGTGAGTACCGCGGAATAGGCACATCGGAAAGGCACTATGCTACCGGGCTCAATCTTTTCACTGCAATCTGTGATACCCAAAAGTAGGTGGTCACTGCTGGCTCCCAAAATCTCCGCTCCTTTATAAATTGGAGTCAAGGCCTCAATTCTCACATCTTGACGCCCGACAGAGAGTATTGCCCTCTTTCTTAATCCCTTATCTTCGAAAACAGGCTTGCAGCCAAAAGCATCATAACCCATCTCCCCTATGGGCACGGAGGGTTTGGCTTTCAACTCTATTACTTCAGCGTATAGTATGAAGGCATCATTATAAAATCCGTCTATGAAAATACCGTTGGTACTGTCTTCACCCAAAATCACGGCTTCACCTATTCTTAGATTGTTTATTCCTTTTGGCAAAATACCTTCATACAAAAGCTTGGTGGTACAAGTAGACCCTCCGGATATGTATTCTAAATCCAGGCCAAAGTTATTTTTTATATCATTCTTTACTTTGACCAATATTTCAGTATTTTCTATAGTTGGCATAATACCGCCATAACAGCCTACATTTGTTCCTATTCCCGCCAATCTAACACCTTTTAATGGCAAAATGCCTTTAACTGTTTCCAAAATATTTTTAGGCAAAACACCTTCTCTTAAATCCCCCACATCCACCATAAGAATTATATCGTGGATTTTCCCCAGACTTTCAGCCATATCGGAATAAGCTTTAATAATTTCCAATTGAGATTGAAGACTTATGTCTGCATATTGTACAACTTCTTTTGCTTCGCTTATTTTTGGTATTCTTACCAACATATATCTTACATTGGAAAACTCATTTTTTACTTTAATTATATTTTGTATTCTTGAATCCGCTAAAAAATTAACTCCTGAATCCACAAAGGCACGGACAATAGGCAATTCGGCGCAAAATCCTTTGGTCACGATACAAATATCAATACCGTTACTGCCACATATCTCTTTCATCATCTTAGCGTTATGTGCAATTTTGCTCAGGTTAACTTCAAGTACAGGTGTATCCAAATTAACCGCCCCCATTTATTATCTTAATTAATACTATTATATCACTGCAGTCATTTCCCTTCAGAAGATTTTTCAGTCCGGTATAAACAGCCTATATTACTGTCTTATAACGCTATGTTTATATATAATTATGTGTTTTTTAGTCGTGTTATAAAATGATATTTTTTTGGATAAACTACTTAATAAGGGACATTCTAAGGAACATTCTAAAAATAAATGTTTCTTTTTGAATTATTGTGATATAATAAAAAAACATATTTATTATGTTAACTAAAATCTCAAAACAAATTACATCAAATTAAATAAACCTAAGGGGGGAATAGAAATGAAAAAAAGATACCGTTTAGTATTAATGATAGCATTCGTTCTAATTTTGGCATTGGGATGTGCACCGAAAAATGAAGCGCCGGCTCCAACACCGGGACCATCAGAAGGAAATGATATGACTTATAAGGATGGCACTTATACTGCGAAAGGTGAAACCGACGACAAAGGGTGGACTCCCGAAGTAACTATAATCGTGGAAAACGGTAAAATTACGGATGCTAAATATAACGAGTTTTCTTCAGATACTAATAAGTTTAAAACAGAGGATGAAGAATACAAAGAAAACTTTATGAACATTAA
>CAZMPR010000058.1:0-7936 GCA_964568265.1 uncultured Clostridiaceae bacterium
AAAAACACTCCAAAGCACATTAATCATAGCCCAGAGGACATCGGAAGATATAGTTTTAAATGCAAGGAAAGAAGCGGATTTGATTCTTAGAGAGTCGGAAGAAAAACGTAAAGAGATTATAGCTCAGGCAAATACGGACATATTGGATTTGAACCGAGATATTGAAGAGCTGAAGAAACAGTTGAAAATATTTAAAACAAGATATAAGACTTTTTTAGAATCCGAATTAGAAAGTTTAGAAGCTTTTTTTAAAGAGATATAAAGAAATGCTCTTTCATTTCTAAAGGATTGAAAGAGTTTATTTTTTAAGGAGATTTTTAAATGTCTAAAAAAAAATCCGGCAAAGCCACATCTTCCGATAAAACAGAACAGATAGCAACTTTGTTGGGGGAATCAAGATTTGATGAATACGTGGAGATGATATCAAATCCTAAAAAAATCATAAGAAGAAATTTTATTGCTGGGTTAGCAAGGGGTTTCGGTATGGCCATAGGGTTCACGGTTTTGGGAGCTATAGGTTTATACATTTTACAAAAACTTGTGGTGTTAAATCTGCCATTCTTTGGTAATTTTATAGCCGAAATAGTTAAACTTGTTCAAGATCGATTATAGGAGGCTATATATGGAGAAACAAATGACGGAATATTTTAAAAGTTTGTTGTTAAAAGAAAAAGAAAACAAAGAAAAATCTTTATATGAAGACAAAATAGGTCTGGGCTCATCCATAAAAGAAGATTCAGGTGAGTTATCATCCTATGACAATCATCCCGGCGAATTAGGCTCGGCTACATTTGAAGCTGAAAAGAACATATCTTTCAGAAATAACTTCAAAACAATAATAAACTTAATAGATGATGCTATTAAAAAGTTAGATGAAGGAAAATACGGAATATGCGAAATTTGTGACGGAGATATAGATTTGGAGAGGCTTAGGTTGCTTCCGTATACAAGATACTGTGCTGTTTGCGGGAAAGAATATAATAAGATAAGGGATGTTAAAGATAGGCCTATTGAGGAGGAAGTAATCACTCCACCCTTTGGCAGGTCCTTTCGTGATGAAAGTATTGATGATAATATAGAATTTGACGGAGAAGATACCTGGCAAGCCGTAAATGTTTATAATGCTGTTACATCGGATAATCCGTTTTCAAAAGATGATAGTATGGGCTATGTTGAGGATGTTGAATCCATTAGCAATGAAAAATATAAAAAGCAATTGGAATAGAGTTGTAACTTAATTTTTTGGTGTAAAGGGGGATGTTTTTGTATTCACTGATAATTGTTGCCGTTATAGTCGGTTTGGATCAATTCTTCAAGAATCTTATAATAGAAAAAGTTATGTTTAAATCAAATATAGAGATAATAAAGAATTTTTTTTATATAACTTATGTAGAGAACTATGGTATTGCTTTCGGTCTGTTTAAAAATAAGAACTTATTCTTTCTTATAACTAATTCGATTATTATTTTAGCCTTATTTTACATAATATACAAATACTACAATAGGAATATTTTTTTTACTGCATGCCTGGCCTTAATCGTCGGGGGTGCAATAGGCAACCTTATAGACAGATTAAAATATGGTTATGTTATTGATTATTTGCAATTTACTTTTTTCCCTCCTGTATTCAACTTAGCCGATGCCGCTATTGTATGTGGGGCTGTCATTTTGAGTTTGCTGCTTTTTTTTGATAAAAGTATTTCTATTTAAGAACTAAGGAGTATGGATGGAAATTTATTATTTTGACGTGGATGAGACAGATTGTGACGTTCGTTTAGATGTTTTTATTTCCAATAAAATTAAAATGTTTTCCAGGTCATATATAAAAAAAATAATTGATGATGATGCGGTAAGTGTAAACAATACCGTAAAAAAGCCCAACTATAGATTAAAAATAGGTGATAAAATTAAAGTTATAGTACCGGAACCTGTAGAAGCGAAAATCGAAGCTCAAAATATTGACATAGATGTGGTATACGAGGACGAACATATTTTAATAGTAAATAAACCACAAGGAATGGTGGTACACCCTGCCCACGGCAACAAGGACGGTACCCTTGTAAATGCTTTATTAAAGCATTGTACAAGCTTATCGGGCATAGGGGGAGTGAAAAGGCCGGGTATTGTTCACCGAATCGATAAGGACACATCGGGACTGATTATAGTCGCAAAAACCGATGAAGCTCATATTGAGCTGTCAAAGCAATTAAAGGAACGGAGCATAATAAGAAAGTATATTGCTTTGATTGAAGGTAGAATGAAAGCAGAAAAAGGAACAATAAATGCTCCTATAGGCAGACATCCCAATGACAGAAAAAAGATGGCCGTTGTTGATAAAAACGGTAGGAATGCCGTAACTTATTATAAGGTTATTGAAAGATTTAATAGTAATACTTTAATTGAAGCCCAACTGGAAACGGGTAGGACTCATCAGATTAGGGTGCATATGTCATACTTGGGGTATCCTATTACAGGTGATACCTTATACGGTTATAAAAGGCAGAAAATAAGTTCTAAAGGTCAATTTTTGCATGCTTATATTCTCGAATTTTATCATCCCGTTACCGGAGAGTATTTAAAATTCCGGATCAACCTTCCGGATTATTTTGATGATATTCTTAAAAAATTAAGACAGGCTTTATAAAATATAATAAAAAGAGGATTTGGCATAATCAGCTTATACTTTCTTTTATATGGGAGGAAAGGGTTATGGTAATCAAAACCGAATTATTGGATACAAAAGCATTAGATAGGGCATTAACGAGGATAGCACATGAAATAATAGAAAGAAATAAAGGTATCGAAGATTTATGTTTTTTAGGAATTAAAACCAGAGGTGTTCATTTAGCAGCCAGAATATGTAATAGAATTAACAGTATTGAAGGCCGCATGTTGCCTTTTGGAGGAATTGATACGTCAAAATACAGGGATGACCTGGAAAGAGGAAGAAGACATAATTTTAAAAACGATAAACTTCTTGAATTTTCTGTATTAGATAAAAAAGTAATCTTAGTTGATGATGTTCTATACACAGGTAGGACAGTAAGAGCTGCAATGGATGCTATAGTTGATATAGGAAGACCAAAATTGATTCAATTAGCCGTTTTAATTGACAGAGGACATAGGGAATTGCCTATTAGAGCAGATTTTGTTGGTAAGAATGTACCTACTTCAAGAAGTGAAAGAATTATTGTGAATGTTAAAGAAATAGACGGGCATGATGTTGTTCTGCTTATTGATGATAACAATTGCTCTTCACCTGAAACGGAGGATAGTCAATGAAACTTTTATTAAAAAACTGTTATATTGTTGATCCGGTTATGAATTACGGAAAGAACAACCAAATATTAATTGAAAACGGCTTTATTAAAGAAATTTCAAAATCTATTGATGTTGAGGCAGATTTAGTGCTTGATTTAATAGGTACTGCCGTAATGCCCGGTCTTATAGATATGCATTGCCATTTACGGGAGCCGGGCTATGAGTATAAAGAGACAGTGAAAACCGGAACCAAAGCTGCCGCAAAGGGAGGTTTCACAACAATATGCTGTATGCCTAATACCAATCCTGTGATTGATAATATAGACTCTTTAAATGTTTTAAAAAGGGTTATTGAGAAAGACTCTGTTATTAATGTTATTCCAATAGGTGCGGTGACAAAAGGCCAAAAAGGCATAGAATTGGTTAATATGGGAGAATTGGCTGAACATGGAGTTTGGTTATTCTCGGATGACGGCAGACCGTTATGGAATGATGAAATTATTAAAAGCTGCCTTAGCATGGCAAAAGAAAACAATTATATGATTATAGATCATTGTGAAGATTTGGATTTAGTATCCGGCGGTATTATAAATGAAGGGGAGTCTTCGAAAAAACTTGGCCTTAAAGGAATTTCCAATGCGTCAGAGGCGTTGCCGGTTATCAGAAATATAAAATTTGCAGAAAAGTTAAATGCCTCAGTTCATATTGCACATATTAGCACGGCTGAATCTTTAAAGGCTATCAAAGAAGCTAAAGAAAAAGGAATAAAAGTTACCTGCGAGGTAATGCCTCATCATATATCACTTTGCGACGATGATATAACCGAAGATAATACGGATTTTAAAGTTAATCCGCCCTTAAGAAGTATTAAAGACGTGGAGGCTTTAAGAACAGGCTTGGTTGAGGGGGTTATTGATGTAATTGCTACAGATCACGCACCCCACGGTGAAAAGGATAAACCCATTGATTTTTATAATGCCGCTTTCGGAATATCAGGAATTGAAACGGCTTTTTCTGTCTGCTATACATATTTAGTCCGCACGGAGCTTTTATCAATAAAAGACTTAACAAAATTGATGTGTCAAAAACCGGCTGATTTGCTTAATATCAATGGAGGCAGGATTTGTAAGGGATGCAGTGCTGATTTAGCAGTTTTTGATTTGAACGCAAATTATATAGTAGACAAACGTGAATTTATATCTAAAGGTAAAAACACTCCGTACCACGGTAAGAGGCTTTGGGGTGAAACAATTATGACCATATATAAAGGAAAAATTGTATACAGAAAGGATGAATCCGATGTTTATAGATAAACTGACCGATAGAATCATAGGTATGAAGAATCATTGCATTGTTGGTATTGATCTGCACGAAGGTATTATTCCTCAAAACTTTTGGGATAATCACACCAATATCAGAGTCCCCAAAATGGAGTCTGCTGCAAATGTCTTTTTTCAATTCAGTAAAGAAATAATTGATAGTATATATGATATTGTGCCTGCCATCAAGCCTCAAGTAGCTTTTTTTGAAAAGTACGGAAGTTATGGTTTTAGAGCCTTTGAAAATGTCTGCAGATATGCCATGGATAAAGGTTTAATTGTAATAGCGGATGTAAAAAGAAGCGATATAGGCAGTACGGCAGCTGCCTATTCAAGTTATTATTTGGGTTCGGAAGAATCTTCTCTCTCAGTTGATGCAATAACCATAAATCCGTATTTCGGTATAGATTCAATAGTTCCTTTTGTAAATGATTGTGTTAAAAATGATAAAGGTATATTTGTTCTTGTAAAGACCTCAAATAAATCCTCCGATGATTTACAAAATAAAGTCTGTGATAATAAGAAAGTATATGAAATAGTAGGTGATTTAGTAGCTAATCTTGGGAAGGCATGCGTTGGTAAATTGGGATACAGTTCAATAGGGGCGGTAGTTGGCGCTACCCATAAAAAAGACGGGGAAAGAATCAGACAACTAATGAAAAATACTTACTTTTTAGTCCCTGGTTACGGAGCACAAGGCGGAAAAGCCTCTGATTTGGGAGGTTTCTTTAATGAAGACGGTTTAGGCTCTGTTATAAGCTCTTCAAGAGGAATTATAGGCGCTTATAATGATGATAAATATAAGGATTTATATGATGAAAAGTCCTTTGCTCTTGCAGCAAGGAATGCTGCCATAGATATGAGAAATGATATTAATTATGAGTTAGAATCTGTGGGGAAAATTGCATGGTAGGAGGAGTAATATGTATATAGATAACTGCCGGGTTATTAGCAATGAAGAAATTTCACCGGGAATTTATAGAACTGATATTTATTGTCCGGACATCTGTTCTGTTGCTAAGGCCGGACAATTTGTACATATAAAGATTTCGGATAGTCATGATCCATTGCTAAGAAGACCATTGAGTATAAATAGCATAGATTCTGAAAACCGTTGTTTAAGCTTGTTGTACAGGGCTATTGGCAAGGGAACAGAGTTACTGTCCAGAAAAAAGACTAATGATACACTGAACATTATGGGTCCTCTGGGAAAAGGTTTTCCGATTTTTAACGATAAAAAATCGGCAATTATCGGAGGGGGGATAGGCATAGCACCTTTATTGGAATTGGCTAAGAATCTGACGGAACCTGATGCCTATCTGGGCTTTAAAGATTGTGTATATTTGACAGATGAGTTTTACAAGCACTCAAAAAGTCTCTACATATGCACAGAGGATGGTAGTGTAGGATTAAAAGGCTTTCCAACTCAATTGCTTTTAAATAACATTAAATATTACGATGTGGTATATACTTGCGGGCCAAAGATTATGATGAAGACTGTAAAACAAATTTGCGAAAGTAACCAAGTCTCATGTTTTGTTTCAATGGAGGAAAATATGGGTTGCGGTATAGGCGCTTGCCTTACCTGTTCATGCAAGATAAATAAAGACGGCGAATATAAAAGAGTATGCCTTGATGGTCCCGTTTTTAACAGTAAAGAGGTGGATCTAAATGATTGATTTATCTGTAAATATAGGCGGCACAAAACTGAAAAATCCGATTATAACAGCATCAGGGACCTTCGGCTTCGGACGAGAGTATAGTGAATTTTATGATTTAAACAAATTAGGGGCGATAGCGGTTAAAGGGATAACTTTTAAACCCAGAGGAGGTAATAAGCCCCCCAGAATTGCCGAAACCGCATCTGGTATTCTAAATAGCGTAGGGTTAGAAAATCCGGGAATAGATTATTTCATTTCTACGGAACTTCCTAATTTAAAAAAATATAATGTTCCCGTCATTACGAATATTTCCGGTAATACGATAGATGAATATAGAATTATGATAGAAATGCTTGGTGATACAGTAGAATTTATTGAATTAAATGTTTCATGTCCCAATGTAAAAGAAGGTGGTATGGCTTTCGGAATCAAGGCTGAATCAATATATGAGGTTACAGATGCAGCAAAAAGAATATCAAAAGTGCCGGTGATAGTAAAGTTGTCACCGAACGTGACTGATATTACCGAGATGGCTAAAGCAGCAGAAGCAGGCGGGGCTGATTGCATCTCTCTTATAAACACTATAACCGGAATGAAAATAGATATTAATAATAAACGACCTTATTTTGATAATATTATAGCCGGGCTATCCGGACCGGCTATCAAACCCATAGCTTTAAAAATGGTATGGGAGGTATCTACTAGAGTAAATATACCTATTATTGGTATGGGAGGCATTACTTCCTGGCAGGATGCTGTTGAATTCTTTATGGCCGGTGCCGATGCAGTATCAATCGGAACGGCAAATTTTATTAATCCTTATGCACCAATTAATGTTTTAGAGGGTATTTCAAAATACATGAAAGAAAACAAAATAGATAATATTAAATCAATGAAAATATTTTGAAGGGGATGCTATTTATGAATAAACAAGAGATTTTAGAAATACTTATTAAATGTGGAGTTCTTATTGACGGACACTTTGTTTTGTCTTCCGGAAGACATAGTGATAAATACTTACAGTGTGCGAAACTTTTTCAATATCCGGAATACAGTGCAAAAGTATCAAGAATACTTGCGGATAAACTAAAAAAATATGATGCTGAATTTGTAATTGCCCCTGCAATAGGAGGGATTATTCTATCCTATGAAATAGCAAAGCAACTCAATAAAAAATCTCTATTTGCAGAAAGAGATAATGGAAAGATGGCTTTAAGAAGAGGATTTGAAATAGAAAAGGACGATAGGGTTATCGTAGTAGAAGATGTGGTTACAACCGGTGGCTCAGTGAAAGAAGTCATTGAACTTGTAGAAGAAATGGGCGGTGATGTAAAAGCAGTGGGTTCTATTGTTGACAGAAGCAAAAATAATGTACAATTTGCATATCCTTATGAGCATGTAATACAAATAGATATCGATTCTTATGATAAAGAAGAATGTCCTTTATGTAAAAAGGGCTCAATTCCATATAAACCGGGAAGTAAAAAGTAGAAGTACGGTTTAGATTCTTAAATTTTCAGAAGCCTTGGCTGCTTGGTAAGCCTAAATAAAGTATTCATTATATTCTGAAGGCAGGTGTTTTATAAAAATTGGCCTTCTAAATACTGTATATTCAGAAAATAATAATAATTGTGACAATAAAGAAGGAAATAAAGTTTTTTTGTAGAAGTATATAATAGCTTTTTTTGAAAGGAG
>CAZMPR010000059.1:0-7930 GCA_964568265.1 uncultured Clostridiaceae bacterium
CCTATTTATTACAAAGTTCTGCAACCCTTCAACCTGAATAGTGATTACATTCTTATCCTTGGCTATACCATAGAGCTTTTTATCTTTTTTTGCCGTCCTCTTTATTGATTCCAAGAGAAGTTTATCACAATCAAGTGTTACTTTTTTTGAAAAGATAGAGCGATGTATATCTGATATATGATAAGAAAAAAACTCCCGTCGAGATATTTGAAAATCATAGGGTGAGACTTTGGGTGTCAATATTGATGCTGCTATCACAAATAATGAAGTAATAGCAATGCCTATATGGCTTTTAAGATTAACATTTTTTTTGATATTTGGTGAACTTTTTCTGTATTTAAAAATAAAATATAATGCTAAAGGAGCAATGTCCGCAATTAGTAAGTAATTAATCGGTTTTATAACCTCTGAAATGCTGTCTCCAATTACAAAAAGTTGGCTGAATTGTCTAAGCATGACTACTGATGTAAGCTGATTAAAATATGAGAAATATAAAACATCAGCAAACATTATTATAGATATCATCGTATATATTAAAAGAAATGTTAACCATTTTAATCTTTTTAAAAAGTTTGTAAGTCCAAAAATCAAGATTATATATGCTAAGCTGATCAAGCCAAGCAACAGGCCCATATTCCCGCTGCCAATCAGGGAATAGTATATCAGCATTTTAATAAGACAAATTACCGTCAATACCTTTACGAACATAGCTTCCTTCCAAATAACTATTTTGTGTAAATGAGTAATCTCCCCAATTTTCACTTACATTATAAGTATTCGTTTTATAATTGGGGTATGCTTATCAAAATCCTTTTCATAAAAAAATGCGCGCAAAAGAATTCTGCGCGCATTTTTTTAATATATGTAGTTTTGTTATTCCATTTCGACCAGTACTTTGCCTTCTTTATCATAGATGCCTTCGTCGTCAATTTGTACATAGCCGTCGGTGGCATCACATAAAAAATCTAATATGCTGTTTAAAAAATCCCATCCCTCTTCCGTTATATCTTCATCTACATCAAATGCATAAATTTGTACAGTATTTTCGATTATATCCAATGCTTTTTGCTGTTCCTTGCTTTTGGGTATCTCTTTCAAGACTTCTATAAATTCCTGCCGTTCATCTTCAAATATAGAGTCTCTTTCTTCTATATTTCTTTCAAGCCTTATTGGTTCGTTATTGGAATCATACTCTAACATCAAGTGTTTCCAATCTTTTTCGTCAAAATCTTCATCGTATTTCCCGGGAAATGTCGAGAACTCGAATCCTGCTTCAAGAAGCTCCTCGCAAATGGCAAATCTGGACGGATAGTCCTCTTCTTGAGAAAACACTCGTACGTAAAAGCTCATATTTAGACCTCCTTTGGTTTAGTTTTCGTTATATTGGAGTTGTCACAGACATACAAAATACACCTATACATCAGTTTCACGGGTTTGTTTTGTATTCCGGATGTGCAAAGCATACCCCTACGGTTTCAGAGAACAGTGGGCAGATGTCCAGAGAACAGATTGCCCCGGGGCTCGCAAGTTTGCTATGTAATTGGGACGACAGGGTCATCGCCCCCTACAAGTGTTTCGTTATTGCTGCCTGCCTTTTATCGCAGCACAGCCGCTTCGGAATACCTGTTACTTGGATTCCACAACATGAATTCATCTACGCCGTTTTCCTCTAAGGCTTTAATTTGTTCCGCCACTTGTTTCTCTCCGTATTTTATATATCCTTTTACCCAAGGGGCTGTAAAATCCTGTATCCATGGTCTTATTATTGCCGGGGTTTTAAGATTTCTATTCTTAGTGGTGGAATCCTTTGCAGAATGAAATATTGTCCCATAGGGATTCGCATCGGGAACCGGTATTCCGTAAGTATTGTTGGCATAGTGGCTGGGATACATCATCGGACATATATAATCAACCGTATTGCTTATTGCTTCCCAATACTGCCCTAAAGACATGTCGTCCTCTACTGAGCCGACAAGACCGTATACATCGGCTGATATATAGGCTTTTTTCGGTGACAGTTGCTCTCTGGCATATTTCAGATAATTTTGTATAGTAGCCGGCTTGGATTCTCCCGTTTCGTTTCGATAATCCAGAAACTTGTCTAACTTTCCGCCATCTGAAGCCGGGAATCGTACATAATCAAATTGGATTTCATTAAAACCTGCATCTACAGCCTCTTTTGACACTTCAATATTATATTCCCAAAGATTTCTGTCATGAGGTGATGCCCATATAAGTCCGTCATTGTTAGTAAAGGGTTTTCTCGTATCCTTATAAATTATGGCTTTATCCGTATTTTCAGCTGTATAAGTCGGATCCTTAAATGATACTATTCTCGCTATCGTATATATATTGTTTTCCTTCAGCTTTTCCATAAGAGCCTTTATATCCTTTACGGTAGCATGTTCATTAGCTTTAGGACTGAATTTCTCCGCAGCTTCCGTTTTAAACAACATATATCCCCTATCGTCTTTCACGTCTATTACAAAGGTGTTTATACCGCTTCTTTTTGTCATCTCTATTAAATCATCTATTCTTTTGCCGCCGGCGGAATATATAGTTACATAAATACCGCGAACTTTTACTCTGGGGTTATCTATATAGTTGGCTATTTTCTCCTGAGGATTGTAATCCATATCTTTGAATCTTTCATTCATCAGTTCCATCCAATCAAGCACCGTATCCTCCGTCTTTAACCAACCTAACTTATCTTGGCCCTCGTCATCATCAAATCTAATCATACTCCAGCTTTGTCCACTATCATCTTTTCTCTCACCTATCAACAGCACAGCCTGTCCTTTTGCTAAGGCTGTCGTGACTTTAGCATCCTTAAAAGGTTCTTGCCTGATATTTTGTTTTCTTCCTTTTATATATACTGTATTTATGGGAAATTGTACTTCGGGTATTGTTTCCTCAATTACTTCCGGTTCCTTTTCTTCTTCGATTTGTTCAGGTAATATTTCCTCCAAATTTTTTTCCTCATTCTCTTCCAATATTTCATTAGGTGGGCTTTCAGAGAACAGTTGGTGAACGCAACCTGTTAGAACTGCTAATTGAAATAGAATTATTAATAGAATTATTGCCGCCTTTTTTAGCTTCATATTACACCTCTCACCTTTTGTCTTATGATTACTAATTATATCACATAATTCGACTTAAAAGGCGCGAGATTTGTTTCAAAACATGACAAAAGATATGTATGTAAAAAAGAAAAATCCCTAGCTAATGCTAAGGACTGAAATAACTCTCTAACAATAAGTTGCATTGTAATGTTGGATGTCTACATTATCTAATATTTTTTCTTTTAAATCATCACTGTTCTCGACTAAAGATATTGGGATCTTTTCGGCTTTATTGAAATTGATTTGGATGCCTTCCAATTTACCGCCTTTTCCCATGGCCTTTAAAACTTCATCATAGGATTTTTCGGACTTGACACCAATAATCTTTGTGCAGTCCTTTCTTTTTTCTTTTATAAAAGAGTATAAAGTAAATTTGCCTTCACCTATACCGTGAACGGCACAAAAAGCTATGTCGGCAATTTTTATTGTCTGCCAACTTAACGGTCTTCTGATAATAATCCTATCTTCACAAAGACTGATTTTCAATATCATTCCTTTATAAACCAAAGTTATAAGCGATGCAAGGCATATCATTAAAAACCACGCAAAAACTCCTCTTTTTGTAAAGAAAAAAATCGATAAAATTATGGCAATTATAGTTAATACCACCAGAGAAGTGCCTCTTAGGTTTCCTTTCTTTCCCGGATATACTGTCATAAAATCCACCTTTCTTTAGTAAATAAATACCGTTTATCTTCCGCTGCGGCACTAAGTGTGTAAATACATTGTATGTAAAAATATAACAATAATGTTAATTTGCATGGGCAAGCTTTTAGGATAAATTTAAGAATCATATTACTCGTATCGAAGCGCGTCTATAGGATCAAGTTTTGCCGCCTTGTTCGCAGGATATAACCCAAAGAAAATTCCCACGGCGGACGAAAATATAAATGCCGCAAGCACTACTGCCAAAGACAGTCCTATTGATATTTTTATCAATTTTCCTATTCCGTATCCTGCAGCTATTCCAATGGACATGCCTATGATTCCGCCAATAAGGCAAAGTATCAAAGATTCTGTCAGAAATTGCATCAAAATATCACTGTTCTTAGCGCCAAGAGCTTTTCTAATACCTATTTCACGAGTTCTTTCCGTAACGGATACCAGCATTATATTCATCACACCGATGCCTCCCACCAACAGGGATATTCCCGCTATTGCTCCCAATACACCGGTAAAAATATTCAATATATCATTTACCATTTCCATTTCTTTAAATCCTTCTTCGGCTACATATTTATCCTTATTACGATGCAAGTGTTCCAAAAGTCTGATTATTTTCGCGGATATCTCCTCTGCATTTGACATATCCTCTACGGCTACGGATATGTTCCAAATATTTGAATAGCCAAGCACCTTTTCGGCTATAGTAAGGGGGAAATACCCTACTGAAGGATAGTTATCGCCGAACATAGCCGCAAGATCTCCTATGCTGTTCTCGCAAACTCCGATTATCACCGCATTAGTCTCCCTATCACCGGAACTCATCTTAATCTTTTCGCCAACCACGTCCAACCGGCCGAATACTTTTAACGCTGTCAAATCATCAATCACAATCACGCTTCTGCCGCCTTCAACATCGCTTTCGTTTAAAAAACGGCCTGAAAGCATTTTTGTGTTCATCAGCTTTGTAAAATCTTCTGTCACAGCGCCCACTGCAGCTTCCTTTTTCAAGTCTTCCGTTTTAAAATAGCAAAATCCTTCCATGTACGGCATGGTATGTGTCACTTCCGGTATTTTGCTTTTTATTGCTTTGGCATCCGCTAAAGTGAACAAATCTCTGCCCTCAATATCTTCTCCTCTAGTCTTCACTTTTATATTGATAATATCCATCCCAATCTTTTCGAACTGGCCGGTTATAGCTTTTTTACCGCCCTGCCCTATAGAAACTATGGTTATAACGGATGAAATCCCTATTATTATTCCTAACATTGTCAGAAAAGAACGCATTTTATTAGCTTTAACACTGTATATCGCAGATTTGAAACTTTCAATAAAATTCATGAATAAACTCCTTTTTTGCAACAAATGAAAAAATATTATGGTCACTTGTATCTTTGTTAAATCAATTTGCTTTCTATTATGCTTATGAAATTGAAACAAAAAATAATATTGCTTTCGTACAATACTTATTATATTATACGAAAGCAATATGTGCAATGTGGTGTTTAAGGGTCTTCTTCACTTTAATCTATGTTAATTTTCAGCTCTCCTTTTTGTTTCATGGAGTCTAAATCATGGGCTTTTATCATGCCTTTTGAGAGTGTATAAAGATCATCGCCTATATAGATTATCCTTTCTACGTTGTTGCTGCTGCGGTACCAATTAGTAGCTGATTTCAGGTATTCCTCATCGTTTATATGGCTTATTTTGCTTTTTAGTTTAAATCCGTTTTCCAAATCTATATTATATACTAACGCACCCTGGAAAGTAAATTCACCGTATTTAGGAATTCTGGTTCCATCCAAACCTTTATCTTCATCTTTAACTTCCATCAAAGTTACCGGGAAAGCCAACAGGTTTTTTTCTTTTGAAAAAAGGAGGGCTTTATGGTTATGCAACAATTCTGATTCCGTACCTCTGTCACCAATTTTCTCAGAATATTTTTCTTTTGGATTACTCACGTCGGATACGTCAAATAAGGCCATTTTCATACCTAAGTAGTGTACCGTCCTACCCAGTTCATTTCCTTTGTTGTCTTTGTTTATTACCTCTATAGTGTCTTTGCCAAAGCCTATTATATGATCTTCGTCATAGGGGTGGAGATAATCGCTGTAGCCGGGAATCTTTAATGCTCCAAGTATTTCGGGTTTTTTTGCATCTTTTAAATCTATTACAAATAGAGGGTCAACGGTTTTGAAGGTTACAATATAGGCTCTGTCCCCCATAAATCTAACGGAGTAGATTTTTTCACCGGGAGCTATGTCTTCTATGCTGCCGGTTATTTTCATATCCTTATCTAACACATACAGATTGTTTTTTGAAGTTCTTTCATCCTCTCTCCAAACTTCACCTTTTGTTGTGGCTATTCTAAAATATTCTCCGTTTTCATCCATGGAAAATTGATTCAATATATCTCCCGGCACTATTCCTTTTCCGGTATAGTTCAAATCGCTTCCTTTAAAAGTAAACCTATATACCATTGTTTCCCTATCATTATAATCAAAATTTGCTTTTTCTTTCGGGTTTGCGGAATCATAGATAATAGGGTCCTTCGGCTTAATTACACGTTTCGTAACCGCTACATAAAGGTTATCCGGTGATGCATATATGTTTTCTCCGTTGCCCAGATAAGTGGATACATTAATCCCTTCGTTGGGCTTGCCGAAATCAACGGCAGCTACTATCAGATAATTAGTGCCTATGCAGTCGGGGAAATAGTAGATTTTTTCTAAAGGTATATTTATAAAATCTTCTTTTAAGGCTGTATCCCTATAAGATGGGGTGTAATTATCATTTGCTTTGTCCATTATTCTATAATAACCAAAATGTTTGTTTGATACCAAATACAACATATCGCCTATCTTTCTTGAAGATAGGTAGCTGCCTTCCAATTCGATTTCCCTGGATTTCTTTATATTAGATTTATTTTTGATATCATATTCAATGAGTTTCACAGTTCCGTAATTGTAACGCGGAGGATATATGGCTATGCTTTTTGCCATAGGTCTGTAAATGGGAATGTCATTTGAAGATGAGCCGATTACTATAAGCCTTTCTTTATCTACGTATAATTCAATTGGATAAAGTTTATCTTCTTCAAGCCTTAAGGTTTTTATCAGTTTCATTTCGTTGGAAGGATAAATTTTAGCTATAACTATTTTATCATTATTTACTTGATACAGATATTCGCCGTCTGTTTTTACAATATCGGCTTCATCTACACCCTGCACCTGAACATTAGTGGCGGAATAATCCGGCGAAGCCTCATCGGCTTTTTGTTTATTCATCTTAGGGGCTTCGGCCTTGACACTTTCCATCGCAGTTGTATTGGTAGCAAAATCCATGGGCGCTTTACCTCTAATTAACCCGTCATAATATATAATATCATCAGTTGATTCTTCCAACAGTCTTTCCAGGTTTTCAACTGTTCCTATAACCGGCAATTTTTCCGGTACTATATCCGGTATGTTAAATTCCATTTTTAATCCCGGCTCCAGGCTTCTGCCCGTCAGATACTTTACTCCTTTGTTGATATATAGCGTGTAAGTTTCCCCGCTTTTGTACTCTGTTTCATCAGGTTTTACAATTATTGATTTGAAATCTTCGCCTATTGTTACAAGCACAGGCACTTTATCATCATTAGAATCAGTTACATAAATATTCTCTTTGGTTATGGTCTTGGGTGATAAAGGTTTTTCAAATGGTATGGTTATAGTCTCCTCGGGATAAACCCTTTCCATTTTAGGCAGCTCTTCATATGTATTTGCATAGATCATAAAAGGTGCGATTATAGCAAAAACTAACATAAGTATAAGAATATATTTTGCATATTTATAACCGTCTAACATAAATATCACCTTCCTGTTTTTAACTAATTTACATTTTAGACGATGCTTAGAAGAAATAGTTTCGCATAATTATGATTAATTGTAGGGAAAACCGGGATAGTTGGAAGAGTTGGTTAGTTGAAAGCGGATACAAAGAATGGTTAGAAACGGAAAGGTTTATAAAAATAGCCGAGAATCATCTCGGCTATTTTAGCTACATAATTTTGTTTTTTTATTCTACCGGTTTTAGTCTTGCGGTAAAATGCCTCAATACTTTCGGTTCATAGACAGTTACAAGGCCTTTTATTTCAGATGCCT
>CAZMPR010000060.1:0-7804 GCA_964568265.1 uncultured Clostridiaceae bacterium
TTTGAATCCATATGAAGGTTTTCCATAATGTCTGCCCCTTTCAGTTTGTTTTATGCTTACATATTATCATACTAAGAAAGAGTTTAAAATAAATAACATTTTCACATGTTTATAAATATCCGGAAGTTGCTTATCTATGGTAGTTTGTTGGATATAGTGTTAAACTATTTTGTATAATTATAATAGGGTTGTAGTATAATCCAAGGTTTATAATGTATGGCATATAGACAGCCCAAAAACTGTGATTTATTATAGTAGTATCAACAATTTAGTATGCTCAGAAAAGAGTTGCTATATCTATGCTTCAATTAAATTAAGGTTACATCAATAAAATACGCATGGGTTTAGATAATAATGGGAGAACAAAATGAAAAAAGTAATAAACAAAACACTTATATTTTTGATTACAATTGCTGTGATATCTTTTATGATTGTTGAGGTTTTGATACTTATTGAGGGACGAAATGAGGCAACTGAAAAGGTAGATTATGTAATTATATTGGGGGCAAGGTTATATGGGGATATTCCTTCGCCTGCCCTTTTAGAAAGGCTAAAAGTATCCAAGGATTATTTGCTTGAAAATGAAGATATAATGGTCATAGTTACCGGAGGACAAGGCCCCGATGAATATATATCAGAAGCTCAAGCAATGAAGAACTATCTAATTGAAAATAGCATTGGTGACAACAGGATAATTGTTGAGGATAAAGCCACAACAACCTTTGAAAATCTGCAGTTTAGCTTAGATAAAATTAAAGAATTGGATGCAAATAGCGGTCTCAAGATATTAATCGCTACAAATAAGTATCATTTATTCAGGGCAAAGTTTTTAGCCAAAAGATTAGGCATGGAGCCCTATGGATTACCGGCTAAAATTCCTCCGACAATTATTATTAAGTCGTATATCAGGGAGTATTTTGCGGTTATTAAATCAATCATTTTCGATAAATAGTGAAAAAAGGAATAGCAAGGAGTCTTGACAGGGCTTTATTCGATAAAGACTTGTTAAATCAAATTATTGATGAAGTAATAAGCCGGGATGATCTGTATAAATCCCGGAGTTTAGTGAGAGATATATATTTTGCCTCCGGTTCGTTGAAGGTTGATATTTACTATTGCAAAGAATGCGGCAAGCTTGAATTTTATAACGATAAACTTCTCAAATAGCCTTAAGGGTTAAAGTACATTTGTATATATTTACATTGTAGCTTACAAAAAACAATCCTTTAAAGCTTTGTTAAAAAGTGTTAAAGCAGGCTTGATTGATTCACAAGTGATTTGCTAATTAAATCATTGTTAATAGGGGGATAAAGATGGTTTCCGGAATAATAACCATAGACACAATAAAGGAAAGAATAGTTCCGATACTTAAGAACTATCCTGTAAACAAAGCTATTTTATTTGGTTCTTATGCGAAAGGTATAGCAGATAAAAGCAGGGCGTGAATTCCGTTTTATCTCATTAATCAATAAATCCATTTCAGTATCCCAATCATGATTAGTATGACGCCGGGTAATAAAGAAGTTTTTAAGCTCGTCTTAGGTAAATGAACCTTATCGCCCAAAAACAAACCGATAGAAATAGATATAATATTGATGATAAATACGAAAATAAAAAAGTAAGTGATTCTTATATTGCCTATAGCATATCCAAAACCGGTACATAGGGAATCGATAGAGAGTATAAACCCGATGCAAGAGGCTTCTTTAAGATTTATATCACCGGAAACATCCAAATCGGCCTTTGAAACATCAAGTGCCATATTAACGAAGCACTTTATTTTCGGTACATGGGAGCCGGTTGATACATGTTTGAAATCGTTGATATATTTTGTAGCAGATAAATATTGCAAATAGCCTTCAAGCATAAAATAGGTTCCAATACCTATTAAAGTAATTGAACTTAGCAAAGAGGCAGCAAAACTGGGAATAAATTGTCTGATAATATGACCCATAAAGACAGATACTCCCAGAGTGCCGACTGTGATAAGTGTTATTACGAACACTGCCAATTTAGGAATCCTTATTTTTCTTATTCCATAGGTTATGCCCAAAGCGAATGAATCTATACTTATGGCTAATGCGATTAATGCTGATTCAATCATAATTACCTCCAAATAATGTAGTATCTAAATTAAACCAAGAAGTCTTACGGTCTGTGCTATTATAAAGGTAATCGTAATACCGGCAATAGTAGGCACAGCAAAGGAGACAGCAGTCCATTTCCAACTTCTTGTTTCCTTTTTTATGGTCAAAAGCGTAGTTCCGCAGGGAAAATGCATCAGACAGAACAGCATGACATTTATGGCCGTCAGCCAGGTCCATCCATTGGTGATTAAAAGGTTTCTCAAAGCCTCAAGGCTTTCTAATTCCAACATTGAGCCGGCAGACATATAGCTCATTATAATAATCGGCATTACGATTTCATTGGCAGGCAATCCGAGAAGGAAAGCCATCAGTATATATCCGTCCATGCCTAAAGCATAAGCAAATGGTTGTAATAGGGCAGCGCCGTGTTCCAAAAGGCTGATGCCATTTATATTGTAATTGGCCATAAGCCATATTAAAAGTCCGGCAGGGGCTGCTACCAATACAGCACGACCTAATACGAATATAGTCCGGTCAAAAATAGACCTTACTATTATTCTTCCTACCTGTGGTTTGCGGTAGGGCGGCAGTTCCAGTGTGAATGAGGAGGGAACACCTTTCAGTATTGTCTTGGAAAGAATCTTTGATGATATAAGCGTCATAAGCACTCCCAAGACGATAACAGCAGTAATTGTAAATGTTGCTATTATCGATTGCAGAAAGCCGTTTGCCGCCCCCGCAATAAAAATGGTGGTTACTGCAATTAAAATAGGAAAACGACCGTTACAGGGAACAAAGAAATTTGTAATAATCGCTATCAACCGTTCTCTTGGTGAATCAATAATTCTGCATCCGATGACCCCCGCTGCGTTACAGCCAAAGCCCATACACATTGTCAGCGCTTGTTTCCCGTGGGCGCACGCTTTTTTGAAATAATTATCCAGGTTAAATGCAACCCGCGGTAAGTAGCCAAGGTCTTCCAGAAGTGTGAACAGCGGGAAGAATATTGCCATGGGAGGCAGCATTACCGAAACAACCCATGCCAGGGTTTTGTAAACCCCAAGCACCAATATGCCATGAAGCCACGTAGGAAGATTATAGACTATGAAGAATCCTGTAAGTTTGTCTTCTATGCCAAAAAGAACTTTTGCAATGGCATCGGAGGGATAGTTAGCACCAACAATAGTAATCCAGAAAATTATCCCCAATAAGGCAATCATTGTGGGGATTCCGAAAAATTTTGAGGTAAGGATATCATCGATTCTTCGGTCCAGTTCATTATGTTTTTCATTTTCCATCGATACGACTTGTGATCCTATATTCTCTGCAAGCCTGACAATACTGCAGACAATTTTATCGCGCAAGTTATGGCTTTTTAAATCGAACCCCACATCACTGTTTGTATCCAATGCCAATTTTAGCCCTGTATATTTTCTTATGGAATCTAATATTGCTGCATCGCCGTCAATAAGTTTCAGACTTATCCACCTTCTGTCTATATTTAAACCCTCGGGTTCTTCTATTTTGCTTTCTATGTCTTTTATGGTTTTTTCAATACTGTCATCATATGCTACCTTGGTTGGATTTGTGACTATTTGTCCGACAGAAACATTGTAAACAGCACCTTTAAGCTCTTTCAATCCCTCTCCGCTTCGCGCACTGGTACCTACGACCGGAATACCAAGAAGTTGGGATAGTTTCTCCAGATCGATTTGTATTCTTTTTCTTCTGGCTTCATCCATCAGGTTAACGCATACCACCACCCTTTTTGTCATTTCAAGTATTTGCAGCACCAGATTAAGATTTCTTTCCAGACAGGTTGCATCTACAACAACTACCGTTGCATGCGGGTTGCCGAAACAAATAAAATCCCTTGCAATCTCCTCTTCCGAAGAGCTTGACAATAAAGAATAGGTTCCCGGCAGATCAACTAAAATAAAGTTTTTATCCTTGAATTTGTAGTTGCCCCGTGCTGTTGTGACTGTTTTGCCCGGCCAATTGCCTGTATGCTGATTTAGTCCGGTAAGACTATTGAACACTGTGCTTTTGCCGGTATTTGGATTACCCGCCAAAGCGACTACAATATCGTTATCTGAACTTGTTTGTACATTAAGCATTTCCTTTAATGCACCCATTCCTGTTGATTGTTTGGTAAGACCCATGTTTATAACCTCCTGTATATCCTATAACAATTTGACCATTATTCTGGACGCCTCTTCAGAACGAAGTGCAATAACTGCCCCGCGTATTTCATATGCCGTTGGATCTCCAGAAGGGCTTTTTCGTAATGATTCTACTATTGTGTCTATGATAAGACCCAGATCCAACATCCTACGCCTTGAACCGCCGTCGGAAGTCAACTGAGTCACCTTGGCACTTTTACCGCAGGGAATCAGGTTTAGAGGAACTATATCTTTATTCATATTTATTACCTCCGTTATCTAAAAATAAAAGTTAGATGCGGGAAAGACTTTTACCTATGGGTAATATATGAATAATATTAGGGTTGTGTTACACATATAATTTTAAAGACAGGAATATGATTTAGATTGGGGTGTATGATTTGTTGAATAATAAAAAGTTTTACACTGTCAGAGGTTATGAAATATTGGAAAAACAAAAACAATCGCTATCGCATAGTATGGAAGATTATCTGGAGATGATTTATAGAAATAGTTTATCAGATGGATATATTCGTATTAATACACTTGCGGAATCACTTAATGTGCAGGCGCCCTCAGCCACAAGAATGGTACAAAAACTGACGAAACTGGGTTATCTTGATTATGAGAAGTATGGAGTAATACAACTAACCGGAGAAGGCGAACAGATAGGTAAGTTTCTTCTGAAACGTCACAAAATAATTGAAAGGTTTTTAAAAGTTATCGGCGTGGAGGAAAAACTGTTGGAGAATGTTGAATTGATAGAGCACAGTGTCACCAAAGGTGCGTTGGATAAAATAGAAAAACTGGTTCAATTCTTAGATGATAATCCTGATGTATTAAACAGGCTGCGGGAACATAGAGATATACATGATAAAAAATACTCTCCATAACCGTGGTTATTACACTTATCTTCCGGTTGAAGGTAAGCCTAAAACCGATTAGCACTATTATGTTGCCAATAGGTTGGGCAGGTGTTAGACTGCATCGGCTATCACGCGGTTTTTGCTCATATAACCCGCAATGGAGTTAAATTAGTTACGAAAATATGTATATTACAGAGATAATTGAGTGTTATAATGATGATATAGTAAATGTAAATAAACTTGGAAACAGGAGGTATGAAAATGCAATACATAGTCACGGGTTATGATGGCACTGACGAAAAGGCAATGGAGAGAAGGCTTGCAGTCAGGGAAGATCATTTAAAAGGTGTAGAAAGAAGGTTTAATGCCGGTGAGCATTTATTAGGGGCGGCTCTGCTTGACGATGACGGAAAGATGATTGGTTCTATGATGGTTGTTGAGTACCCTTCCATGCAAGAACTCAATAAATGGCTGGAT
Organism: uncultured Clostridiaceae bacterium; assembly: GCA_964568265.1. Taxonomy (GTDB): domain Bacteria; phylum Bacillota; class Clostridia; order Lutisporales; family Lutisporaceae; genus JAAYKT01. The sequence goes on from CAZMPR010000060.1 coordinate 5,593, forward strand.
GAAGAACCATATATTTTGGGCAAAGTATGGCTTAAGGTTGATATTAAACCATGTAAAATAGCGCCTTTGTTTATGGAGCTTTATAAATAAGATTTAGAAAAACCTCCTAAAGCATTATGCTGAAGGAGGTTTTAAACCTTTATTCTATGGAGATAATCTCCCAATATTCATATTTTGCACCAACTGAAATTTTTATACTTTCTTTTATAAAATCGGCGGGCACGCTTGTTTTTAAGGTAAATTCGATTATATAGTCATTTTCATTTACCTTATTTATTTCATAACTGTCAATCCAGGGACTGGAAACACCGGTGACAAAAGCAAGCCCGCTCAAGTCCCCATATTTGCTCTCTCTGACTTCATCGGATAATAAAGCATATTGGATTGCACCATTTCTGTTTTTAGCAGCCTCCGCATACATTTGCACAGCTGCCTCATCGGATGATGGGTTACTGAAGTCAACAATCTGTTTATCAAAGTTGTTTTCAAATCCTTCTTTATCATAAATCATTACTTTTTCCAGATTATTTCCCTTTATATCGAAGCCTACGTTTTCCTCTAAAACAACAGTGAAATAATCAATTGGCACATAAGTCACGCCGTTTATAACTACAGGCATCATCATTTCTATGGGTTCTTTACCATCTTTCCAATATTTAGCCGAGCCTTCTTTTATGAATCCTCCCGCAACTTTTGCACCGTCTTCTTTATTCCAATCTACCTTGTATCCCAAAGTTTCCGCAATGATTCTAAGAGGGACAAGGTAGTTATCATTGTTTTTTAGAACTCCCAGACTACTATTTGTATCGACGCCATTATAAATTATATTGCCTTTTTCTTTGCCGGTATTTAAGGAATCGTATATTTCTTTCTTTAAGAAGTCTTTTAAAGCCGCCACGTTTATTTCAAAAAAACGGATTCCTCCGGCATAAGGTGCGATTTCATATTGACCGAAGAACACAACAAGATTTTTTCCTTCTAAGAAAAACTCAAAGTCACCATTTTTATCGATAATGGTTTCCTCATAGTCTTCAAAATACCAGTCCGGTTCCTTTTTGATGTTATCAATAATATGCTTCTCCACATAATCTATTCCTTCTTCATTTGTAAATAAATCTTTAAAAGAATATTTTTCTCCGGTAACGGTATTCGCTGTTATGGGAGTTATTACAGTGCTGCCGTGGGCTCCGCCCAAATATGTATATGTAATTATTTGCGTTGAAATTAAGCTATCATATTTTGAGTAATCATAGCTTATGTTTAGAGCTGTCTTTCTGCCGAATTCCTCCAGTTCAATACCGGTGGCTCTTACCGCTCCGATAGCATCTGTAACTATATTCCTGATTATTCTGTTCAAATCATCAGAACCTGCAAAGTTTTCAAAATACGGTGTAGTTACATTAATCTCACAATACTCGTCATTTTTGTTTATTACACTATGCTTTATATTAAAATCTCCATTTTTTAAAGGCACTGTATCAGCCGATATAGACATAAACATTGAAAGCATAAACACTGTGATAATTGCTAAAACAAAAACTTTTCTCATTACTAAAAACCCCCTTTTTTATTTTTATTATATCATAGGTAACTTTTATAACCCTATGCCAATTTAAACCAAAGTGCAATACATGGTTATTTGCTTGTACTAATATGTTATAATTGTAAGAAAAATAAGGACAAGCCTAAGGGGTGTGCTAATGAACAAATGGAAATACAGTTTAGTCATTGCAATAGTTATAACAGCACTTTTCTTTTTTAACAGACCGGTTCAATTATCCAAACCGATGCTCTGCGCGAGTACGGTAAAAGTATTCAGCAGTTCCTTCATTCAGGCCTGGTATGCAGAAAAATGGGATGAAAGAAGATGGGAAGATGAGTTAAATTCTTTAAAATCTGCGGGTGTGGAAGAATTGATTATTCAAACCACGGCGGATACCAAGCATAAAAGAACAAATTATCCCACCAAAATGACAGGTTATACATACAGCGGCGTGGATATGGTTGGAAATGCCCTTAGTGCCGCTGATTACACAGGGATTAAAGTTAGAATAGGCTTGGGCTTCAGTGACGATTGGTGGATAAAGAATGCTGCCGATAAGGAATGGTTGGTAAAGGAAGCAGATTATAATAAGGCTATTTTTAACGAAATACATACAAAGTACAAAGATTCTAAATCCCTTGGCGGATGGTATATACCGTATGAATTCTA
>CAZMPR010000061.1:0-7766 GCA_964568265.1 uncultured Clostridiaceae bacterium
TATGGACTCTCTGGGATCCCACCTTATTGTTGCTCCGTTTACTTCAACAAAAGGCGCATCTTTTCTAAAGGGGCTGTACTCTTTCTCCTTTGCTTCCTTTAAAGCTATTCTGGCAGCGGAAGTTTTGCCTACTCCCGGCGGTCCGTATATCAATATATGCTGAGGATAGGGTGAAGCAATTTTTGAAATCAATGATTTGATTGCCTCGTCTTGTCCTACAATTTCCTCCGCGTCTTGAGGACGCAACGTATCTCTTATTTGCTTTGATAACGTTACAGTTTTTTGTTTTTCAATTTGGGCATATTTTCTTAAGGTTGCAGGGCTTTCACTATCTGTGTGTTTGTTTATAATTTGCAACTTCAATTGCTTCATGTATTCTTTTTCGTTTTGTTCCAACTTGAGTAAAATTTCATGATTAATCAGCTTTTCCATATAAATACGGGCTGCATTATCCGATAGCTTGTCCCTTAATATCTGTACTACGTCATCCAAATCCCGCTGCTCTTTAATGCACGGTGTTTCTCCCGAAGGATTAAGTAAAACCCAGAGCTTCTTTGCCTTATCTATAGGATCCTTCAACTTTTCAATATACTCGACTTCTTTATCACCGTATATCTTTTTTCCGTAATCTACAAGTAAATCCAATACTTCTTTATTGCTGCATATCTTGCTTTGTCCCAACTTCATTACCTCGCTTTTATTCTTCGACTACTGTTACTTTAATTTTAGTTGATATTTCCGGATAAACTTTCACTTCTATTTCATGAGTTCCCAAGGCTTTAATCGGTTCATTCATTACTATTTTCTTTTTATCAATTTCTACTTTATGTTGCTTTTTAATGCCATCTGAGACATCCTTGTTTGTAATTGAACCGAACAGCTTGCCACTAGTCCCTGCCTTTGATTTTATTATTACCTCCAATTTTCCTATTTTGTTCGCCAATACTTTGGCTTCATCCAATTCTTTTTCCTTTTTGTCTTTGTCTGCCTCTTTTTTTACATGTATCTCCTTCAACTTCCCCGGGGTGGCTTCTGCGGCAAAGTTTCTGGGTATAAGATAGTTCCTGGCATAACCGTCACTTACATTTACAATTTCATCTTTCTTTCCCAACGCTTTTATATCCTTTAAAAGTATAACCCTCATCATCTCGCCCCTTCCTTTATATATTCATCAAGTGCTTTCTCAATCATTTTCACGGCATCATCCATCGATATATCTGAAAGCTGTGCACCTGCAACAGTCAAGTGCCCCCCGCCACCAAGCTTTTCTAGGACTACCTGAACATTTACATCTCCTAAGGACCTTCCGCTAATAAATATGTATCCCTCTATCTTCGATAAAACAAAGGAGGCATTTATACCCCTGATATTCAAAAGCTCATCTGCCGCCTGAGCCGCTATCAGAGCAGGATTAGGAATATCCGCCGGAATCACAGATATGGCAATGCTGTTTTTATACATCCTTGCGGCTTTAACTACCTCCGCCCTTGCCAAAAAAGTATCCATATCATCCTGAAACAGCTGTCTGGTCAAGGTTGTATCCGCACCCACGCCTCTTAAAAATGATGCCGCTTCAAAAGTCCTTATACCGGTTTGAAAAGAGAAATTCTTCGTATCGATAAATATACCGGCCAGAAGCGCTTCTGCTTCTATTTGCTTTATTTTTGGCTTTTCAAACATATATTGAAGTATTTCCGTAACCAACTCACTGGTGGAAGATGCATAAGGCTCAATATATGTAAGTACCGCATCATCTATAAAATCTGTTGCCCTTCTGTGGTGATCTATAACTACTTTTTTATCTACCTTTTTTATTAAATCAGGCTCCATGGTAAAATTAGGTCTGTGAGTATCGACAATTATTAAAAGTGTGTTTTTACCCGCTATGTTTAAGGCCTCTTGTCCGATTATAAATATATTATCATATTCCTTATCCTCTTTCAGCTCTTGCCAAAGGTTTTCTATCCCCTTGTTTATCCTATTCATCACTATGTGGGCAGTTTTGCCTAAATTTGCACAACACCTGTACACCCCCAAAGCCGAGCCGATACAATCCAAATCAGGCATTTCGTGACCCAATATGATTACATCATTTGCCTGCTCAATAAGCTGCCTAAAAGCATAAGCTATGACCCTTGCTTTTACCTTTGTTCTTTTTTCCACGGCCTTGGATTTACCGCCGTAAAAAGACAGCTTATCATAGTTTTTTATCACTGCCTGGTCACCACCCCGCCCCAATGCTATATCCATTGCAGCATTTGCAAATTTTTGCAGCTCTCCCAGGGTTTTGGCATTAACCCCTACACCGATACTTAAGGTAATGGGAATTTTGTTTCCGGAATTGATTTCTCTTACGGTATCCAATATATCAAATCTTTTTTCCTCAATAAGTTGAAGTTGTTTTAGGGTAAAATGCAATATATATTTATCGTTTGAATACTTCTGAATTGATGCATTGTTAATCCCGGCCCATGAACCTATTATCCTATCCAAATCAGCTCCTATGATAGGCTTGAATTCCTCTTCCATGCCTTTTAAAACTTCATCCAAATTATCTATCTGCAGCATCGCCACAACATTTTTTTCTTCCAGATACTTATTCCTGAGCTGTACAAAATCTGTCTTATCTACAAGATATATCATTACAATCTTTTTTGCCGTGTTATCTTCAAATATTTCTAATTGTTCACAATGCAAATCATAATACTTTTCTTTTATTAAAACGTTTTTAACCTCATTTTTTTCTTCTGACAAAATTTCATCTAACTCTATTCCCGGCATATACGGTTCCACTTTTTCCTCCAAAAGATACTCACCTTGATAAATTGACGAAAACATAGTATTGTACCAATTAATATTTCCTTCGTCATCAATGATTACCAAGGGAAAAGGAAAGCTCAAGATTGCATTTTTGGTAGCTGAATCAACTTTGTCGGTGAGTTTTTCAATATATATCCTAAGCTCTTCCCTCTTTTTATTTTTTTCTACAAAATTAAAATAAGCAAGGAAAATTAGAACGGTTAAAGCAACCAACCCGAACATAAGGTTATAATATGAAATTATGACAGAACAAAGTCCGATTATCCATAAGTAGATGTTAGAGTCAGGCTTTAGCATAAAAAACCTTATCTTGCCTTTCATTTATATCCCCCCGCTATACCTTTTACCTATTTTCCTAATATCAAATATAGCATCGAAAACGCCGGCTATCATTAAAACATTTTGTAAAGCAAAAAATAATATAAATAGTATTATACCTTTGACATACTTTGTAATTCCGTATTTTGCAAGCATAAAGCTGGTCACAGACAGTCCAAGGATTGTAAAAACCCATTTTAAAAGAAATATGATGTTAACTGTTGCCGTTTCAATATTGGGTATTTTAAAATAAAACGCCACCATTGTAAGAAAAAGCAGCAAGAACAACCCAATGGAAAAGTTATCAGGCAACTTCCATTCTGAAAAAGGCTTTATATCTTCTAAATTATATTTCATCCGTCCCAATATTATCTTTGATAGTTTAAAATTTGCAAAGGAAAAAACCATACCGTTGATAATGAAAAAAGCTGGTATTATATACTTTATCGCTTCTACACTTTGTTTAAACTTAACCGTGAATTCTTCTATCTGCTCAGGCGGTATTCCCATATTTTGATACATATTAGACGCACCTTCCATAGCCTCATACATCATTTTCATAAGCTGTTCGGCTCCTTGTGAAGGTGACTGCCCTATAATCCAAAAACTCATTATAATCCCGGCTGCGGAGCAAAAAGCCAAAATAAGGCCGGAAGTCAATATGTTAATGGAAGGCTTTACCTTTTTATTCATAAGATTTCCCATAAATATACCGGATATTCCGAAAACAAGAAACAAATAAAGACCGCTGTATGGCTCTGTAAACATCGATACCAAAATTCCTGCCACTATGGCGGAAACAAAACTTACTTTAAACCCATTTCTAAACCCCATTATTATTATGGGAACAGCCCAAAACATTCCTATCAGTGATAGAAGCGGTATGTAATAAACCATAATACCCAATACTGCCGTAAGTGATGCAAAGACCGCCCCTTCAACCAAAGCTTTTGTATTAACTGTTTTCATAATTCACCTCTGCCTATTCTGCCCCTTAAAATAATCCGAAAGACCGGATAAGTCTCCATACCACTTTTCTGTTTCATGCTCCTCCAATTTACCAATTCTTATTTTGTCCATTATTTTTGAATCAATAACTTCATGAGGATATCCCAATCGTTTGGCTAAAATATAAGTGACAAGAATTATATTTGATAGAACGTCTAAAAGAGCCTCCCTGCTTGCTTTTGAGCCTTTTAAAAGGTTTTGAAACAAAGAAGCCAAAGAATTCAGAAGTTCGGATTTTAAAAATTCTATAATTCTGATATTACGTGTTATATCCGTATCACCATGCATGATAATTCCCACCTCTCCATCCTTTATCTATTCTATGAAACTTTTGTTTTTCCTGCATATTGCAGCAAATAGCTAAGAAAAACCAAGGGTGAAAATATAGGAAAAAACCCGAAAACTCGGGTTTTTATGCATTTTATTCTGATGTAAACGGCAGCAAAGCTATGTTCCTTGCTCTTTTTATAGCCAATGTGAGCTGTCTTTGATGTCTCGCGCAATTACCTGATATTCTCCTTGGGATTATTTTCCCTCTTTCAGAGAGGTATCTTCGCAATTTATTTACATCTTTATAGTCTATTGACTCAACTTTATCTATACAAAAGCTACAAACACGCTTTTTGGGTTTGCGCATTCTTCCGCCTCCGCCTGAACCGCGTCTATTCAATACTTTTCCCTCCAATCATTATTAAAATGGGAGATCGTCGTCCTCTTCAACGGGATGAAAATCATCATCTCCTGCACCATCCGCGGACGGTTGAGGTCTTTGGTCCCCTCTATCCAAAAAATTAACTTCGTCTGCAATTATGTCGTAGGAATAACGTCGCTTGCCTTCTTGGTCATCCCAAGTTCTCGACTGCAATCTCCCCGCCACTGCCACCAATCTGCCTTTTCCTAAATATTTATGACAGTTCTCCGCACTTTTGCCAAATACTACAACAGGAAGAAAATCCGCTGTTGCCTGACCCTCTTTTTTAAATGTTCTGTCTACAGCCACCGTAAATCTCGTGATGGCTAATTGATTATCAGATGCATATCTAATCTCGGGATCCCTTGTCAATCTGCCAACAATAGCAACTCTATTCAAATCTACACCACCTAATCTTATTTTTCAATCTTAACGATTATATGCCTTAAGATGTCTTCGGTAATACCAAATACCCTATCCAATTCCTTGGGTATTTCGTGACCGGCTTTATACTTCATATACACATAGAAGCCTTCCGTATAATCTTCTATAGGATAGGCAAGTTTTCTCTTGCCCCAATCGTCAATAGTTTCAAATTCTCCGTTTGTTTCAATAAGAGCCTTAAATCTGTCTACTATATTCTTTAATGCTTCTTCTTCCACATCAGGCTTTATAATATAGATGGTCTCATATAAATTCATAATCCTTCACCTCCTCCCCTCGGACTAACGGCCCTGCTCGCGCAGAGCGGGGATTTATGCCATACAATTATAGCACTATAAATTTTTTATGGCAATATAAAATATTTCTTGACAAACTGAGCGCACCCCTATAATCATTCTCTTAAATACATCCAGACAACCAAATTATATGCAATTATGATAATCCTATCACAAATGTCTATAATATTAATACTTCCCAACAGGAGGTTTTATATCGTTAGTCAATGGGCATTCATAGGCTCCCCCATTTTGTTTTAATACAAACTTCTTAGCCTTTTTTATTGCCTCGGGATTTTTCATCGTCTTGATTGCTGATAAAGCCATAACTTTTACAGAAGTCAGCAACCCTTTATGTGCAATCTGGCTTTTAGACTGTCCCGTCATTTGCCAAGTATGTCCTATGTTACCTATACAGGCAGTCGCAACATTAAAATTAATAGTTGGCACTGCATAGCATACATCACCTACGTCTGTGGAGCCTGATACATATTTCGTATTGTTCCAATCATATGGATGGACCTTAGAATCCAATGGCTTATCCAAGACACCTTCCAAATTTTCTTCTCCATATTTATCAATTATATATTCTTTTATGGATTTTAATGTAGTGTCATTATAAGAATACAAATATGCTTTTGCTAATTTATAATCATCTTCACTCCAATTTGGAGCTCCCACCTCATTAAAAGCTTCATCAGCAATTTCAGCCAATACTGTATTTGGTATATAGTCGGAAAATGCCATAGTTATTTCATAATCTACCTTTGTTTCTGTCATAAGAGCCGCACCTTTTGCAACCTTTATAACTCTTTCAAACAATTCCTTTACCTGCGCCATTTTAGGGGAGCGTACTTCATATTTTATTAAAGCCCTGTCTTGCACTACATTAGGTGACACTCCTCCGGCATCGACATAAGCGTAATGAATTCGTGCTTGGTCTATCATATGTTCTCTCAAATAATTGACTCCCACACTCATTAATTCAGCCGCATCAAGTGCACTTCTTCCTATGTGGGGAGAAGCCCCCGCATGAGAAGTTACTCCTCTAAATTTAAAATTAGCACCCATTATTGCAACTGACCTATTAGATTGTACCTGATTAATAGTGGATGGATGCCAAGTATATACAAAATCCACATCATTAAAAAGGCCTTCTCTGGCCATAAATTGTTTTGAGCCCGCCCCTTCCTCGGCAGGGCATCCGAAAAAAATAACAGTACCGCTTAAATTGTTTGCAATTAAATATTCTTTCATGATTAACGCGGCACCTAATGAGCCTGCTCCTAAAATATTATGCCCGCAACCATGACCCGGTTCTCCTTCTTTAATGGGATTTCTTTTAATACATCCTGCAACTTGACTTAATTTATCAAGGGCATCATATTCACCTAAAAACCCCAACACCGGTTTGCCGTTGCCGAAGCTTGCAGTAAATGCGGTAGGCATATCTGCCACACCCTTGTTTATTTTAAAACCTTCATCTTCCAAAACCTTTATCAAAAGATTGCATGAATTATATTCTTCGTATGGCAGCTCTGCAAATTCCCATACCTTATCACTCACATCAATTATTTTTTCTTTCTTTTTTTCAAGTATTTCTTCTATAAATTTTAGTTCCGACATAATATCCCCCTATAAAATTTCTTTTGTTTGTTCTGCAATCGTTTCAAATGCCTAATTAATACAAAATTAGTAAATAGATTTTTTTAATTTATATAAGTACTTTACTTAAAAACTCCACAGTCACAGGGTTTTTCGGATTATTAAAAATCTCTTCAGGCGTTCCTTGCTCTTTAATAACACCGTCGTCCATAAACAAAATTCTGTCGCTTACTTCTTTTGCAAACCCCATTTCATGGGTTACAATAACTATGGTCATACCTGATAATGCCAAATCCCTGATAACCTCCAAAACCTCTTTAACCATACCGGGATCTAATGCGCTGGTTGGCTCATCAAACAGCATAACCTTAGGATCCATAGCCAGTGCCCTGACAATAGCCAGCCGCTGTTTTTGGCCTCCTGAAAGCTTTGTAGGATAAACCTCTCTTTTATCAATCAGCCCAACCCGCTCCAAAAGCCTTTCAGCTTTTCTTTCTGCTTCTTCTCTACTCATTTTCTTTTCCAATATGGGAGTTAAAGTAATATTATCTATAACTTTTAAGTGTGGAAAAACGTTAAAAAGCTGAAAAACCATACCAATTTTT
>CAZMPR010000062.1:0-7761 GCA_964568265.1 uncultured Clostridiaceae bacterium
CCCCCATACCGGTTTTGAAGACCGGAGGGCACACCAGAACCCATCTACCCCCGTTCAAAGATTGACAATACTAAGTATAGCATTTTTTAGTATTGTGTCAATAGCACAATTATTTGTGTGAAACCGGTTTATTTCTGCAAGTTTTCCAACTGTTCTTTTCTGTGTTCCTGTTTTATTTTAGCGTTTTCCAAAGTTTCAGCGTCCATATCATCCTCATTGTGCTCTATATATCCGTCAGAATATTGTATTCTCTTCTTTAAATTGGTTATTTGATTATCTTGTCCGTGTCCGTCGTTTACTATCAAATTTTTTAGATTTTCCATTCTTTCTTCTCTGTCATCTTGAATTTTAACTGCATGATCTAATTGATCATCACTGGCTATTTCACTGTTTTGTTCCAAATGTCTTTTGGTTCGCACAAATCTGTTACTAATATTTAACAGTTCATCTATTCTCCGCTTATTGCCTCTTTTTGCATTCTGCTTATCATTCTTATTGTCCACAAAATTCCTCCTTAAAATATGATTCAGTTTTATTATTTTCATTATTAAATAATTTTAAAAAAGAACTTTTTAGAAAAAAACAAAAAAGTTTAGAGAATTAAGACTCTGATATGGAAAGGCATAAAGTGGAATAATAAAAAAAATTTATATTCAAATAATAAATTCAATAACAAATATTTTTGATTATTAAATATAAAAAATAGAAAAGACAAAACTTGGAGGTGTTTTGCATTGGTAACAAGAGCAGAAAGAGAAGATGATACTAAGTCCGGCGGCAACGGTATAGTAAGATTCATTATTCGTTTTGTTGTAGCGGCTATAGTATTACTTATAACTTCTTTTTTTATTAGAGGTTTCCAAGTCAGAGGATTTTGGACGGCTTTGGTAGCAGCCTTATTTATTTCAGGTATTGATTATCTGATTGAATTAATTTTTCATTTTGATGCATCACCGTTTGGCAGAGGAATTTCCGGTTTTCTGGTCTCCGCTGCAATAATTTATTTTTCCCAGTTTTTCATTTCCAATATGACAGTGACAATGTGGGGAGCCGTTTTTGGTGCATTGATTATAGGTATTGCGGATGCGCTCTTGCCTACAAGGATTATGTAACCACAGCTGCCTTTTGGCAGCTTTTTCATTTATCGATTTTAGCTATCGGCATATTATGATATAATTTTTTTAGATTATTGATTAGATGGAGTTACATATGGAATTTAAGATGATATACGGTACCATTGCGTTATTTGCCGGCATTATTACAGCTTATCTGCTGATCCCTGGCACCATGGTTATGTTTTGTATGTTCCTGTTTTTAGCAATAGCACTATATTTGTGCAGAAGAACTGTTAATACAAAAACAGTGCTTGCAATCGCCATTCTTTATTTGATAGGCTTTGTAAACTATAATTTAATTTCAAACTATGAAAGAAAGTTCAAAGCCTTTGAAGGAGAACCGGTTGATGTAAGCATATTAATTTTGGAAGAAGGATATAAAAAAAGTTATTCATCAACATATATGGGCGAGTGTAAGGAAATTATTAAAGGAAATGATAATTACAGCTTAAAAGAGAAAATTATTATAAAAGATTATGGGAAAGCCTGCTACAAATCCGGAGACTTGATAAAAGCACGGGGAAGCTTTGAAGGGATAATCGGGAAAAGGAATTTCGGTGATAGTGATATAGAGCTTTATTATAACAGCAAAGGCATATATAATCAGTTTAATTCTTTGAAAAGTGAAAAAATAGGCAAATCCATGGATTATAGAGTCCTGTTATTATATAATGTCAGGAATAAAATCTCCCATATTATAAATGAGTCTTTGCCTAAAGAAGAGGCGGCATTTTTAAATGCTGTTATAATCGGGGACAAGCATTCTTTGGATGATGATGAAAAGGATAATTATTCAAAAACCGGATTGGCTCATTTGTTGTCTATATCCGGCCTTCATGTAGCATTTATTGTTCTATTGATAAACAAAACTTTAAAAGCTTTAAAAATAGAAAAAGGCAAGGATTTGATAAGTACACTGCTCATCGTTTACTATGTGGCAATGATTGGTGCTCCACCTCCGGCACTTAGGTCACTTATTATGATGCTTGTCGCCATTTGGGGAAAACATATTAAAAGGGATTATGATATGATATCTGCAGCTTCATTTGCAGCAATAATTATGCTTTTATTTAATCCGCTTCTAATACATAATCAAGGTTTTATTATATCCTTTGCATGCATTTATTCAATAGCATTTCTGTACGAACCTGTATATAATTTCCTGGGTAAAATTATAATAAATCAGCCTATGAGAAAAGCTTTTGCCCTATCACTATCAGTGCAATTGGGAATAACACCGCTTTTGATATATTATTTCAACTATCTGCCCCTTATCAGCATTTTTATTAATATAATTGCAATACCCTTGGTGTTTATTATCATGGCGACAGGCTTTATGGGAGTCATCGCCGGTTCTCTTATACCTCTTTTAGGAGTCTATATCTTTTCCTTGACTTATTATTCTATAAATACATTAAGTATGATTGTGAACGGTGCGGCTTTATTGCCTTTATCCGGTTTTTATATCCCATCCTTGCCTTTACCTGTTTATCTAACATACTTTTTAATTATTATTTTAATTTTATTTAAAGAAAGTATGTTCTGTATTTCTTTAAGAAAATATAGAATTAATATAGTCGCCATCTTATTGGGTTTGGTTTTTTTGCTTTTTGGCAAAAGTGAAATAAATAAAAGAATTAGACTAACATTTCTTGATGTGGGACAAGGCGATAGCAGCCTGATAACTACAGCAAAAGGCAGACATGTTTTGATAGACGGAGGAGGTTCATCCGGCAAAGGCGATTATTATTTTGATGTAGGTTCAAAAGTAACAGTGCCGGCGCTTTTGAAGTTGGGAGTGTGGAGACTTGATACAATCATTGTATCCCACATACATGAAGACCATTTGGAAGGCCTTTTAAAGACGGTTGAAGTTTTTAGGACGGGGCAAGTTATTATGCCCCATACCCCTTATGAATCAAGCATTAGCAAGAAGTTTTTAGAGCTATGCCGTGATAAAGGTATAGAAGTGATATATGCGAATGCCGGAGATAAAATAATTTTGGATAAAAACACCGAAATTGAAATCCTTTTTCCTGAAAAGACTTTATTAAAGTATACGAATTCCGATGAAAACAATAATTCTATAGTTGCTTTGTTGAAATATAAAAATTTCAGGGCATTATATACGGGGGATATAGAAAAAGAAGGAGAAAGGATGCTCCTTAGCAAAAATATCAATGCAGATATTTTAAAAATCCCTCATCACGGGAGCAGCACTTCATCAACGGAGGAATTTATAAAAACTGTAGCACCTGAAGCTTCTGTTATTTCTGTCGGCAAAAACAATTTCGGACACCCAAAGGAAGAAGTGTTGGAGAGGCTTAAAGCTGTTTCACAAGAGGTTTACAGAACAGATTTAAATGGTGCCGTATCTTTGAAAACCGGCGGAAAAAAAGTTATAATTAAAACAGTACGATGATAACAACGCACTGACATTGTCACTTTGAGCATAGCGAAGAGTCTTAAGAATCTGTAATTTGTGTTTTTCGTATAAATCTAATCATGATTTAATCGTAATGAGGTGATGGATATTTACAGAAGTTTTATAAAGGAAATAAACTCGGGAGAAATAAAGAAGCTGTATCTTTTATACGGGCAGGAAAGCTATCTATTGGATAAAGGTTTGGAAGAAATAAAAAGTCGTGCCGTCACAGGTCTGGAAGAAATCAATTATATGGTATTTGATAACAAAAATATGGATATTGATGAATTGCGAAACGCCTGCGAGACTTTGCCTTTTGGTTCCGAAAAAAAGCTGATAGTCGTGAAGGACTTTTCGGGATTAAAAACCAAATCCAAAAAAGGTGAAGGAGATAAAGAAGAAAAAGCGGAAAATCTCGGCGCGGAAATAATACCTTTAATCAATAATCTGGCGGAAGACACTTGCCTTGTATTTTCCTCAAAGGGAGATGTGGACAAAAGAAAAAAACTCTACAAAGACATAAATAAAAAGGGAAGCGTTTATGAGTTTAAAAGGATTGATAAGGTCGATTTAAAACAGTGGATTATCAGGTTTTTTAAAAACGAAGGCAAAGCTGTTGGAGTCGAGGTTTTAGAATACTTTATGCAAAATATCGGTTACTTCGATAAAAACAGCGAATCCAATATGTATAATATTCAAAACGAGATGGAAAAGATTCTGGCCTATATGGGGGAAGAGAAGGAAGTCAGCATGGGCAGCATAAAGGCACTTATAAATGAACCACCGGAAAACGATGTATTTAAACTTATTGATGCTTGTTTGGAAGGAGATATCTCAAACAGTTTGAAAATATATTCGGACTTGCTGTTGCGTGGAGAATCCACCTATTCCATTATCGGACTTATCTCCTGGGGGATAAAGAATATTATTAAAATAAAAGAGCTGAAAGAAGAAGGCCTTGATATAAAAGGAATCTCTGCACGGCTTAAAATGAATGAATTTATAATAAGAAAAAATATCAACAAATGCAATAAGGTCGGGTTTAAGACTTTGGAAGAAGCACTGGGAAAATGTATAAAATGCGAAACAAATCTAAAAACAGGAAAATTCACGGAAAAGCCTATGGAAAGACTGGCTCTTGAGATTCTGCTAACAGAGTTGTTTAAATAATTAGGGTCGATAGTTTAAAGCCATCGACCCCGATAATTTACATGTTTAAGAATATACAATTACATAGCTGCATTTAACTTTTTAGCAAGTCTTGATTTTTTTCTTGCTGCCGTATTTTTATGAAGAGTACCTTTTGCTGCGGCTTTGTCAATAAGTCTTGCAGCTGTTTTATATAAAGCCTTTGCCTCATCTGTATTACCGGCCTTCAAAGCATCTTCGAATCTTCTAACTGAAGTTCTCAAGGAGGATACTATCATCTTATTTCTTTGAGTCTTAAACTCTATAACTTTTATTCTTTTTAATGCTGATTTAATATTGGCCAAAACATTCACCTCCTTCAGTTTTCAATTGACAAATGGTATTTTATCACACTGTTTTATAAAATGCAATAGTTCAAAAAAGGTCACTTTTATTGTATGCTATATTGTGATATGATATCTATGTTTGAATTTAGCCTTGATAAATAGTATTGGTTTTGATGGAAAACAACGTATATAAAAAATGGGGGTTGACATAATTGAGTAAACTTCTAAGGTTCATAAAATATTACGGTCCATATAAACATATTTTTATTTTTGATATGTTTTGTGCTTTTACGGCGGCGGGCGTCGACCTTATCTATCCGATAATTGTAAGGTTTTTGTTAAACGAGGCTTTGATAAATGTCGGCGGTACGTCCGTTGATTTGATTGTTAAAATAGGTTTATTGCTCTTGGGGCTTTATATAATTCAATACGGGTGTAATTATTTTATAACTGCATGGGGTCATATCATGGGTGCCCGTATGGAATACGACATGAGAAACGACATATTTAATCATCTTCAAAAACTATCCTTCACTTTTTATGATAATAACAAAACCGGACATCTGATGTCCAGGATAGTCAATGATTTATTCGATATTGCGGAGCTTGCACACCACGGACCCGAAGAGATATTTATATCCTTGGTAAAAATAATCGGTTCCTTTATAATTCTCCTTACCGTAGATTGGAAGCTTACACTAATAGTATTTTCTTTTATCCCCGCAATGGTTTTCGTAGCTTATTTTTACAATAAAAAGATGAGATCCGTCTTTATGAGGAATAAGCAGAAAATAGCCAATGTGAACTCCCAATTGGAAGACAGCATTTCCGGCGTTAGGGTGGTACAATCTTTTTCCAATGAGCATTTGGAATATGAAAAGTTTAAATACGGAAATATGGAATTCCTGCATACAAAAGAAGAGAGTTACAGCTATATGGGGAAATTCTATAGCGGGTTGGTATTTTTCCAGGGGTTGATTTATGTAGTAACGGTAATTTCCGGTGCCTTCTTTATAAGAAACGGCAGCATAGCTTCTGCAGATTTGGTAGCATATTTGCTTTATATCAACACACTTTTAAATCCCATAAGATCTCTGATAAACTTTACTGAACAGTTCCAAAAAGGCATGACCGGATTTGAAAGGTTTTTGGAAGTATTGGATACGGTGCCTGACATCGTGGATAATCATGATGCAGTAGACTTGGACGAAGTGGAAGGTACCATAGAATTTAAAAATGTATCCTTCCGCTATGAAAAGAATATTTTTGTTTTGGAAAATATCAACCTAAAAGTAAATTCCGGTGATACTGTTGCACTTGTGGGACCATCGGGGGGAGGAAAATCCACAATATGCAGCCTAATACCCAGGTTTTACGAAACTACAGATGGGAACATACTAATCGATGATATGGATGTAAGAAATATTAAATTAAAATCCTTAAGAAAAAACATTGGTATAGTACAACAGGATGTATATTTGTTTGGCGGCACTGTGAAAGAGAACATCAGGTACGGCAAGCCCGATGCAGCGGATGAGGAAATAATAGAAGCGGCTAAAAAGGCCAATGCCCATGATTTTATCATTGAACTTGAAAACGGATATGATACTGACGTAGGCGAAAGAGGAGTGAAGCTATCCGGAGGGCAAAAACAAAGAATAAGCATCGCAAGGGCTTTTCTTAAAAACCCGCCCATATTGATATTGGACGAAGCCACATCATCCTTGGATAATGAAAGTGAAAAAGTGGTACAGAACTCATTGGAAAAACTGTCTCAAAATAGGACCACTTTTGTTATTGCTCACCGGCTGTCCACTATCAGGAATGCAAAAACTATACTGGTGCTTACCGATGAAGGCATTATGGAGGAGGGCACCCACGGCGAATTATTAGCGAAAAACGGAGTTTATGCAAGCCTTTATAAAACGCAATTCAATGACGAGTTAAAAAAGTAAAAATAGGTGCTTTTGAATCTAATCTTCAGAAGCACCATTTTCTTTACCAAAAACTTCACAGTTCAAATATTCCCAAATTTTATCGTCAAGCCAGCCCTCGCAGTTGCTAATCACTTCAACTATAATAAAACAATCATTGTTTTCCAATATTTCTTTAATTTTTTCGTAAACCGTATTTATGTCCAACTCTGTTTTGATTATCCAAACATTATTCAAACATTGAACCCATCTTTCATCATAAGTGCAATCTTTTATAGCATTATATAATTGATATAGCTTTTTACCATAAATGTTCATCTCATAGCTTATAAGAAATACGCTGAATTTTGCATTACATTTTGTTTTCATATTCATACCTATATCCATACATGTGTCAGAACCGATATCAACATCCATGCCCGCACCTGTTTCTGTGACCATATCCATATCCATAAAATTTACACCTTCAATCATAATACTAATACTATCATATGTTCTTTTTATTGAATTGATATCGGTTTTGTCAAATAAATGTTATTTGAAATATGAATTTTTTGATTTACAATAATTCATTATTTGGCGATAATAAAATTATTTGTTAAAATATTATTGTAAATGTTCCAATGATTTGGTAAAATTGCATTAGACTATATAAGAATTGCAATTATTTTTACAAATGATGCTGAAAAGTTACAGTTAATATCTAATACTATATCTACGATGAATCCTGCTTTATTTAGAATGCATATGTAATACCTTTTATTGCTTTGTACCACTAATTATGGTCTATAGCAATGGCATTTAATACTAAA
>CAZMPR010000063.1:0-7703 GCA_964568265.1 uncultured Clostridiaceae bacterium
TACTGTGGCAAATAAGACTTGTTTTTCTCCTCCGGGGCCTATACAGGCAACTCTTGCATCGTCTCCCACTTCACCTAACAAAGTATCTGTGGTTTCAAATACATCTTTGCCCCATAAGTGGGATGCATCACGTAATTCAACAACATCGTCTTTTATGTAGAGATAAACCGGTTCTTTTGACTTCCCTTCAAAAATAATCCCGTCATAGCCGGCATATTTCAGTTCCGGACCGAAATGGCCGCCGGAATTGGAAGCACCTATAGTTCCTGTTAAGGGAGCTTTGGCAACCACTTCATATCTGCCTGCGGAAGCAGCGAATGTGCCTGTCAAAGGACCCGTCATAAATATCAGCTTATTTTCCGGGCTTAGAGCATCAACCTTGGGATCTACTTCATCCATCATTATTTTTGTGCCCAATCCTCTGGAGCCTAAGTATTCCCTGGCATCCTTGATGTTAAGATTCTCTTTTTTGATTGTTTTGTCTGTCAAATTAACTCTTAAAAGTTTTCCTGTAAAACCGAACATCAGCATTCCACCTCCCCAAACAAATCCTTAAACCTGAGCCCAATTTTCCTCTTTTTTTCCAGGTTAGTAGGTGTTGCTTCCTTATACTGTATGGCACCTGACGGACAAAATTCGGCGCATAGTGGCTCGCCGCCGCACAGATCACATTTAATAAGAGTTTTGGTTTTTGTATTATAAGTAATGTTACCTAACGGACAAGCGCTTATGCACATTTTGCAGCCGATACATTTCGCCTCATCAATAAGTACGGCACCGTTTTCTCCTCTGACTATCGCACCTACCGGACAAACCTTCATGCAAGACGGGTCTTCACATTGCATGCACATTATCGGTACAGATATTGAAGCTTCATCAAATGCCAAAACTGATATAGCAGAGCGCTTCGGATTGAACTCTTTCAATCTGTTGAAGGTGCAAACTAATTCGCAGGACCTGCAACCGGTGCATTTCTCAGGAGAAATCATTAAAATTTTGCTCAATTCTTTCCCGGACGCCTTTAAGACGCCAGGTTCCACCTCCTTTAATAAATTCAAAAAGCCCACCTGTTTGCATAAAATGCAATTCAGATGGACTCCTTTGCAATAGCGGCAGGTATGGGCATTTCTACCCATGCCCTAACGTTCCACAAACCTTATCCGGTTATATGGAATCGGAGTCGTGTATGTTTTACAGTTTAAAAAATCCGCCGATTTGCAATGCAAATCAGACGGACTCCTTTGCATAATGGCAGGTATAGGGATTTCTCCCCATGCCCTATCGTTCCACTAACCAAAGTCGGCTATATGGAATCGGAGCCAAATCATTTTAATAAATATATCGACATTTTACTTATTCTACATATATTAAATAAATCCTTCAAATATGATAAATTATACAAGTTTTTTGGTCTTTTTTGAAATAATAATATTTGCCTCTGAAAAATTATTATGCTATAATGAGAAAGTTAAAAATACTAATTAATAGTATGCAAGGTCGGAAAGAGGTGAATGTTGTGAAAGAAGGTATACATCCGAAATACGGGGAAGCTACTGTTAGGTGTGCTTGTGGTGAAACGTTTACTACAGGCTCAGTTAAAGAAGAGATAAAAGTTGAAATCTGTTCAAAGTGTCATCCTTTCTTTACCGGAAAACAAAAATTTGTTGATACCGGCGGAAGAGTTGAAAGATTTAAAAGAAAATTTAATCTTGAAACTGATGAAGAATAGAAGACTGAGGTTAGAGTTGCCGCTTTAACCTCAGTTTTTTAAACGGGAGCGTAAAATAAAGCCATTGCTTGTTGGAGCTGACGGGAAAGGCATAACAAGCAATAGTTCTATTAGTGGAGGAATTCATATGAGCAAACTGTATTTCAGATACGGAGCGATGAACAGCGGCAAAACCACAAGTTTACTGCAGGTTGCCTATAATTATGAAGAACGCGGAATGAAAGTGTTAATCATCAAACCGAGGACGGATACCAAAGGCGGTGAAATGTTGGTATCCCGGCTTGGCGTATCTCGAAAAGCGGATTGTATGATTGGAATAGACGATGATATTTTTGAAATTGTAAAAAATTTAGATAAGCAATGCAAGATAGATTGTGTCTTAGTCGATGAGGCACAGTTTTTCAGCAGAGTACACGCCGACCAATTGTTTTTGGTGGCCTGCAGATTGAATATCCCCGTTATTTGCTATGGTTTAAGGACAGACTTCAGAATGGAAGGCTTTGAAGGAAGTGAAAGGCTTTTATTGATCGCCCACAGCATAGAAGAGCTGAAAACAATATGCAAATGCGGTAAAAAAGCAATGTTAAATGGCAGAAAAATAAACGGAAAGTTTGTATTTGAAGGTGAGCAAGTAGCCATTGAAGGGGTGGAAGAAGTGGAATACGAATCCTTGTGCCCCAACTGCTATTTCAAATATAAAGGTGAAACGGAAATTGGATAGTTTTATATAACATGTTCTAATTCTGTTTTTTTAGATTAGATATGGGATATAATCACCTTTATCCTATCTCATCACATAAATTAATATGCGAATTGAAGTAAATTATTCCTTAACTGCAGCAAAAGTATATTGTCTATGCATAGAAAAACCGATAAAGTAATAGAACATTTAGGACGATTTACTAAAAAGCTTCATAAATTTATGGATATTTTTATAGTATCCACTAATTTCTACAAGCTACGATATATTGTTACCTCCAAAATTATCTAAAACAAGGATATTTATATCTTCGAAATGTTTAAATTTTTTATAATCGGTTCTTTGATATAAGTTATTGTTCTAAGCCCATTCGGGGTCAAACTTGCACCGGAACTGAAGATACATCTTTAACCTAATCCCTAAAACCTAAATCCTTAGAAATTAAACTTGCATATTTCATTACCTTATTAGCGATTTTCTCAATTTTACCCCTTGTGATCCTAATCGACGGTCCGGAAATGCTGATGGCGCCTTCAACTTCACCATCACGATTAAAAATAGGTGCACCTATACATCTAATATCCGCTTCATTTTCCTCATTATCCTCTGCAAAACCCTGCATTCTGATTTTTTCTAACTCATTTACAAAATCAATAAAATTCACTATTGTATTTTTGGTAAGCTTCTTTACATTGCTGCTCTCCCAAATTTTTGCTACATCTTCATACGTTTGGAAAGCTAATATAGATTTACCTACAGCCGTACAATACAAAGGTCTTCTTTGTCCTATTGAAGATGCCATTCTAATGGTATTATCCGCTTCAACCTTATCAATATATACAATATCGCTTTCATCCCTTATAACTAAATGAACCACTTCGTTTATAATTTCCATCAATGCCCTCGTATACGGTTTCGATACGGCCAGTATGTCTAATCCTTCAATTTTTTTTGTGCCTAATTCAAAAAGCTTAAAAGTTACATTATATTTGTTATCCGAATCCTGCATGACGAACCCTTTATAAATCAGTGTTTTTAATAATCTATGAACGGTACTTTTGTGGAGATCAACTTTATTGCAGATCTCTGTAAAGCTTATCCCCTGATTGTATTCGGATACCAATTCTAAAAGGGTCAGTGCTCTGTCAACCGATTGCACGATGCCATTCATTTATTCACCCCGCGAAAAATAAGTATTTTTTAAAAATTTAAAATGCTTGCAATAACTCTTGCCTATACTATAATAAAAATAAAGCGGTTTTGCAATATGGATTTGTGTTTCATAATACGAAACTTAAAAGGGGGTTTATTATGAAAAAATACAATATTTTGAATAGGATTGAAAAAGTGGGTGTAGTCGCCGTAATCAGGGCGGAAACCAGTGAAAAGGCAAAAAAGATAGCCTTAGCTTGCATGGCAGGGGGAATTGATGCCATCGAGATAACATTTACCGTTCCCGGAGCACATAAGGTTATTGAAGCATTGGTCAATGAATTCGGTGATACTTTGCTAGTAGGAGCCGGTACTGTATTGGATAGCGAGACGGCAAGAATAGCAATACTTGCGGGAGCAAATTTTATAGTGAGTCCGGGCTTCAGTCTTGAGACAGCCAAGCTTTGCAACAGGTATCAAATTCCATATATGGCAGGCTGCATGACTTTAACGGAAATGATAACCGCCATGGAAGCCGGCGTCGATGTCATAAAGATATTCCCCGGGAGTGCATTTGATCCATCGTTTGTAAAGGCTATAAAAGGCCCTCTTCCTCAAGCGGTAATGATGCCTACGGGGGGAGTCAGCTTAGATAATGTGAGCCAGTGGATTAAAAACGGTTGCATTGCAGTAGGCGTGGGAGGCAATTTGACAAAGGGCACTGCTGAAGAAATGACTAAGGCCGCAAAGGAGCTTGTTGAAAAAGTTAGAGAAGCCAGGATGTGAAATCAGAAAGGAGAGAAAGTGATGAAAAAAGTTGTAACTATGGGAGAAATTATGCTTAGGTTGTCAACTCCTGAATTTGAGAGATTTGTTCAGGCGGAATCCTTTAATGCGGTATATGGCGGAGGAGAAGCAAATGTCGCCGTTTCAATGGCTAATTACGGATATGATGCCTTTTATGTGACAAAATTGCCAAATAATGATATCGGTCAGGCTGCCGTTAACCATTTAAGAAGATTCGGTGTAAATACCGAATATATTGCGAGGGGCGGGAAAAGGATCGGAATATACTACCTGGAAACCGGCGCATCTATGCGGCCGTCAAAAGTAATATATGACAGAGCTGATTCGGCTATTGCAGAAGCAGATTTAAAAGATTTTGACTTTGATAAAATTTTTGATGGCGCGTCATGGTTTCATTTTTCGGGTATTACACCGGCATTGGGGGAAAAAGCTGCCTGTCTTATCGAAGAAGCGTTAAAGATCGCGAAAAAACATGGTATAACTATATCCGTCGATTTGAATTACAGAAAGAATCTTTGGACGCCCCAGGAAGCCCAATCCGTAATGACAAATCTTATGCAATATGTAGATGTCTGTATCGGCAATGAAGAGGATGCCCATTTGACCCTTGGTTTTAAGCCCGGCGAAACCGATATAACCTCCGGTGAACTTAAGCTTGACGGATATAAAGATATATTTAATCAAATGATAAAGAAATTTGGCTTTAAATATGTAATCAGTTCTCTGAGGGAATCCTATTCCGCTTCTGATAACGGATGGTCTGCATGTGCCTATGACGGCAATGAGTTCTATCATTCGAGAAAATATGATATAAGGATTGTTGATAGGGTTGGAGGAGGGGATTCCTTTGCTTCCGGAATCATTTACGGGTTGCTGGAAGGCATGAATTTTAAGGATGCGCTTGAGTTTGGAACAGCAGCTTCCGCATTAAAGCACACAATCCATGGGGATTTTAATATGGTAAGCGTGGCGGAAGTAAAAAACCTTTTAAAAGGTGACGCTTCCGGCAGGGTTCAGAGATAATTGAGCCTCTTTATAAAAGAAGGCTGCTTTTGAGTCTGAGCTGTGCAGTAAAGGATACCGCCATATAGAAGGCGACCTTGGCAGAGCATAAGCTGTATGTTAATTTTACGAAAATACTTATAGGCACGATAAAGCATACAACAATTTAGTTTTGAATGAATAAAGAAAGGTGGTTGAAATAATGCTGAACGGCGTAAAAATTTTAAGCTTCACTCATTACTTACAAGGGCCTTCCGCTGCACAGACGTTGGCGGATCTTGGCGCAGACGTTGTGAAAGTTGAGTCCTGTAAAGGTTCTTATGAACGCAGTTGGTCCGGATGCAATACCTATAAAAATGGAGTGAGTATTTTCTATCTTATGGCTAACCGTAATCAAAGGGGTTTGGCTATTGATCTTAAATCGGATGAAGGGCGCGAAGCCATTTATGCATTGATCAGGGATAAGGGTTATGACGTTGTATTGGAGAATTTCCGTCCGGGAGTTATGGATAAACTCGGACTGGGCTATGAAAAGTTGAAAGAAATCAACCCCAGCGTTGTTTATTGTTCCTGCACCGGTTACGGATCCAGCGGACCGAAAATAAAAAGGCCGGGGCAGGACCTGTTGATACAGGGAATGAGCGGTCTTGCTGCATTGCAGGGTCCCGGTGACCACCCACCCATGCCTGCAGGGACGGCTTTGGTTGATCAGCATGGTGCTATACTGGCAGCCTTAGGCGTGGCGGCGGCAGTATACGATAGGGAAAAAACAGGAAAGGGCCACAGAATAGAAGCAAGCTTATTAGGTTCATCACTGGATTTGCAAATTGAACCCATAGTATATTATTTAAATGGGGGTAAATTGACGGATAGGACTGATACGGGTCTGTCCACACGAATACATCAATCACCCTACGGCATTTATAGAACAGCTGACAAATATATAACACTTTCTCTTACATCTTTTGAAAACTTGGAAAAAGCATTTACACCCGGTGCACTTGATGGATTTACTGCAGATGATCAGATGGAAAACAGAATCGAATTTGACAAAATCGTTTGTCAGGAAATGCTGAAACGTAATACGGATGAATGGATTGAAATATTTGAAGAATTAGGAATTTGGTGGACTCCTGTTAATGAATATGATGAAGTGGTAAAAGACGAGCAGGTAATTTATAATGAGTCCTTTTTAAAGATGGATCACCCAGAGGCCGGTGAAGTTTATGTCTTAGGTCATCCGAACAAGTATGACGGCAAAAACATACCCATTCGCCGCCTGCCGCCAAACCTTGGGGAACACTCCATGGAACTTTTGCTTGAATGCGGGTATAGTGAGGCACAGATTCGTGAAATGGTACAACAGGGCAAGGTCGTAATATCTGATTAAAAATTTTGATTAAGAAGGGTTGAGGGTTGTTATGAAATATAAAAATAATTTGATTTTGGTTGAAAAACCTGCAAAGTATGTTGCTTTAGTGACTTTGAATAATCCGCCCCTTAATTTAGTTACATTGGATTTAAGTGCGGAATTAAAAGATACGATGTTCAGATTGGAAAAGGATGATGATGTTAGAGCAGTTGTTCTCACCGGCTCCGGGCAGAAAGCTTTTTGCGTAGGCTCCGATATTAAAGAATTTCCGGAGGTTTGGGATGATGTCATCGGAAAAAAATTGCAAAAAGAAAATGAAACCTTTAATGCCATAGAATTTTTGGAAAAGCCTGTTATAGCGGCAATGGAAGGCACCGTCTGCGGTGGCGGCTTTGAGATGGCTATGGCTTGTGATTTGCGGGTACTGTCGGAAGCAGGGCGTATCTCACAGCCGGAAATAAATTTAGGAGTTTTTCCGGGAAGCGGGGGTTTGTTCCGTCTGCCAAAATTAGTGGGGGCCTCCAAGGCTATGGAAATGATGTTTTTAGGTGATTTTATAGAAGCTGCGGAATGTCTGCGTATAGGCTTAGTGAATCGTCTTGCACCTGCAGGAGAGGTAATAGATTATGCCGTGAAATTGGCGGGAAATATAGCACAAAAACCTTTCGAAGCAATTAAGTTGATAAAAAAGGGTGTTCGGGAGATCGGGATGCTTTCTACTGAGGAGTGTTTTTACAAGAATCTTGACTTCAGCAGAAATGTTTTCAAAACCGCTGACTGTGCCGAAGGTGTAGATGCATTTTTAAATAAACGAAAGCCTGAATTTAAATAATTATATGCTTTACCCGAACCACCCGGGCGTGCAAATTTTTTTATTTTAAAATCTGGTGAAGAGACAAAGTAAATGCAACTTTTTAGATATAAAACCCAATGTGTAGCTT
>CAZMPR010000064.1:0-1814 GCA_964568265.1 uncultured Clostridiaceae bacterium
AGAATACAAAGAAAACTTTATGAACATTAACAAAGTTGATGTTGTAGCAGTATATGAAAAATTCGGCAATGAACTTGTAGAAAAACAGGTTCCGTCACAGGTTGATGCAACAGGCGGCGCCACTCATTCCGGTGAAAACTTCAAAGAATTGGCTAATAAAGCCCTTGAGAAAGCAAAATAAGGAAAAAAAGATGGAGTTAAATACTCCATCTTTTTTATATTCTATTATTTTAATAAAACTCTGTGATAAGTCTTTTTCCCTTTTTTCAAAATCAAAGAACCATCCTTAAAAGCATCTAAGTTAACAACTAAATCTATACTCTCAACCTTTTCCTCATTCAGCAAAAGGCCTCCCTGGTTAATAAGCCTTCGGCCTTCTCCTTTTGAGGGCACCAGTTCTGTAGCCATCAATAAATCAATAATATTCATTCCATCTTCAAAAAGCATCTTATCTAATTCAGTCGTCGGTACCAAATCCATATCATCTCCGGCACCGAATAAAGCTTCCGCAGCCTTTTTTGCCTTTATAGCCTCTTCTTCACCGTGAACCAATTTTGTTATTTCGTAGGCAAGCACTGTTTTGGCTTCATTAATCTTATTCCCCGGCAGTGAACCCAGTCTCCTGACCTCTTCCATAGGCAAGAAAGTAAGAAGCGCAAGACATTTTTCCACATCTGCATCATCAATATTCCTCCAATATTGATAAAAATCAAAAGGACTTGTTTTCTCAGGATCAAGCCATACAGCACCGGATTGAGTTTTACCCATTTTCTTACCCTCACTGGTTGTCAGAAGTGAAAAAGTCATGCCGTAGGCACTGGCGCCTTCCACTCTCCTAATTAAATCAACACCGGAAATAATATTAGACCATTGATCGTCCCCACCCATTTGGAGCTTACAGTTGTATCTTCTGTATAGCTCCAAGAAATCATAAGATTGCATTAACATGTAGTTAAATTCGATAAAAGTCAGTCCTTTTTCCAGTCTACTTTTATAACACTCGGCGGTAAGCATTCGATTTACAGAAAAATGCACCCCTATCTCTCTGAGGAAATCAACATAGTTTAAATTTAATAACCAGTTAGCGTTATTATCCATGATGGCTTTACCATCACTGAATTCGATAAGTTTTTGGAATTGTACTTTAAATTTTTCGGCGTTAGCATTGATTTCCTCCTGGGTAAGCATCTGCCTCATGTCGCTTCTGCCACTTGGATCTCCTACCATTGTCGTACCTCCACCCAACAAAGCGATAGGTCTGTGACCGGCGCGCTGCATATGTGCCATAACAATCATTTGAACAAAATGGCCCACATGTAAACTATCGGCGGTAGGATCAAAACCAATATAAAAGGTAACGGATTCCTTATCAAATAATTCCCTTAATTCTTCTTCATGAGTGACTTGTTCAATAAATCCTCTTTCCTGTAAAACATCAAATACATTTCTTTTATCCATACTTCATTCCTCCTGTTTTAAATATAAAAAGCCATCCATCCCAGCATAGGGACGAATGGCTCGCGGTACCACCCTAATTGGCTTAATGCCCAACTCGTTAAGAATACAAATTTATATTCTCTTCCGTGATAACGGCGGAAGCTCCCGTCTCGGCCTACTTATAATTTCAGCCGGCGGCTTGGGAGTGTATTTCACAGACTTCACCTTCCGGTTTTCATCACCCACCGGCTCTCTAAAAGGTATCTTTCCGCTACTTCTCTCCTTCATTGCTTTTGTTACGCATGTTATGAATATTATTATATATAGAACCTCAAAGTATGTCAATAGTACAATTTTTTTGCTATAATACCATAGTA
>CAZMPR010000064.1:1824-7615 GCA_964568265.1 uncultured Clostridiaceae bacterium
AGCGGCATAAAAAATTGGAGCGATAATATGAAAAATTCTTATAAAGCAGACCTTATTTTACTGTTGGTTACAATCGTATGGGGTGCCGGTTTTCCGGTGACGAAGTTCGCCTTGCAGACGATAACACCTATGTATATCATAGCCCTAAGGTTTATAATAGCGGGATCACTTTTATCGGCAATCTTTTATAAAAAGCTGAAGAATATTGATAAAAGTATTATAAAACCAAGCCTCGTACTTGCCCTTTTACTTTTTGCTACCTATGTGTTTCAAACCATAGGTATGCAATACACTACCGCATCAAAAGCGGGATTCTTTATTGGCTTGGCAGTTATTTTTGTACCTTTTTTTTCATATCTATTCTTGAAAACAAAGATTCAACAAAGAATTATAATAAGTACACTTATATCCGCATTCGGTCTTTTCTTGCTGAGCTTTGAAGGCAACAGTCTTTCCTTTAACAAAGGTGATTTCCTGATGATACTATCCGCAACCTGTTGCGCCTGGCATCTTATTTTCTCTTCGGTATTCGTGGAAAAACATGATGCTGTCTTGCTCTCTTTGCTGCACATGCTTTTTGTTTCGGTATTCGGTTTTATAGCCGCTTTTACTTTTGAGACTTTCCCGAAACATATTTCTGCAATTAGCTTTGGCTCTTTACTGTTTATGGCAATACTTTGCACTGCTTTTGGGTTTTTAGTTCAAATAGTAGCACTAAAATATACGACTGCCACCCGAGAAGCTATAATATTTACAATGGAGCCGGTTTTCGGTGCCTTAACCTCATGGATATTATTAAAAGAGCAATTAGGTGTAAAAGGTGTCATAGGCGGAGTGCTGATTGTTTCCGCCATGCTGCTGTCTGAAATTAATATTAAGCTTTTTAAAAAAGGACACTTAAAAAATGAGCCTGCCAAACAGTGATATGACTGATAATGCATTTATTTTTTTATGGGTACAAAATGGCCTCCCGCAGTGGATCTGATATCAAATATTGTAATGAAAGCATGGGGATCTACTTTTTTGATTATCTCTCTGACTTTTTTAATGTTTTTTCTGTCCAATGTAATATTTAAAGCAGAAGATTTGCTTTCCAAACCCATTCCTTCAAAAATTGTAACTCCAAAACCTTCATTTCTTAACTTTTCTATAGCCTCTTCATAGTTTTCTTTTAATATTACCTCGGCTGATACTCTGCCAAGAGATAACTTTTCTTCTATAGTACCTCCTATGATATTACCACATGCAAATCCTCCGCAATAGGCAATAATCAATATAGGTTTATCTATATTTCCCACAACATTTCCCAGAACCATCAAAAATATCATTACCTCAAAAAAACCGAGCGCCGCCGCAATCTTCTTATTGCCTTTTACCAAAAGTATAGTTCTCAGAGTGCCCATGGAAACATCAGTAATCCTTGCCAAAAAAATGAATAAGGCTTTTACATAAATAGACA
The DNA here is from genome assembly GCA_964568265.1 of uncultured Clostridiaceae bacterium. GTDB lineage: Bacteria > Bacillota > Clostridia > Lutisporales > Lutisporaceae > JAAYKT01. The sequence continues at coordinate 3,284 of CAZMPR010000064.1, forward strand.
TAATTCCCTCCAATAATTTTTACATAAGTTATTGCATTACTATTATAACACTGGTTGGACTTTTTTACTTGTATTTTTGTTCCTAAAAACATGAGTGATAAATTTTGTAGAATTTTAATCGAAATTTTTAAATTACCATTATTTAAATGAGGGGACATCTTTTTGCTTCGTTATAATTTTTATTAATATATGCAAAATAGTATAAGAAAGAAATTTTTCTTTCGCAAATATTTAGAAAGGAGATATTTGATGAATATATTCAGGAAGCTTACCGCAATTTTCCTTTGCTTACTGATTCTTATAGGCTGTGCACCGCAAACAAGAAGGATTGAAACTCCTCAAGGTATACAAAAGCCTCACGTGCCTACTCCTCACTTTGGCGTGGGAGAGATGAATTTTGACGGTAAAATATCAACAATATATGAAAGAATAGATATGAGCCTCGGAAAAGTTATCACTTCAAACGCAGCCGTAAAATCAGGACCCGGGGATAGTTTTTCTACTTTAGGAACCGTAAAAAGCGGTGAACAGCTTAATGTATATGGTAAAACGGATGGTTGGTATATTGTAAAGCTGCCCAATGCAAGTTCTATCGGGTGTATAAAGGAAAGCCAGCTTCAGCCTTTCTTTGAAAACTTGGGAGTAAAGAAGATACCTAATGTGCCGTCCCAGACAGATAACGGCCAACCTACCACACCGGGAGTGCCACATGAGCCCGGAACACAAGGCACGCCAACTACACCCGATAATCCAACCCAGCCTGAGATTCCAAGAACACCGTCCGCATCAAAAGATAAGCCAAGAGGCAATGCAACGACGGAGGATCCTACAGGTACCGGTGTAATGACTGCTGAAGAAAAGAAAATACTGGATTTATGCAACACGGAAAGGGCCAAAATCGGTGCTTCAGCTCTTAAGGCAAATAATGACCTGACTAAATTGGCAAGATTGAAATCAAAGGATATTGTAGATAATAATTATTTCAGTCATCAGTCCCCCACCTACGGATCTCCTTTTGATATGATGAGAGATCATGGAATAAACTATATGTATGCAGGGGAAAACCTAGCTCAAAATACCACGGCAGAAAGAGCGTTTAACGCTTGGATGAACTCAGAAGGACATAGAAAGAATGTGCTGAATCCTAATTTTAACGAATTAGGTGTGGGTATAGCTCCAAAGGGAGACGGAAGCTTTATCTACACTCAAATGTTTATAGGGAAATAAAGAAAAAACTGCGTGCATATGCAAAAGCGGCACGCAGTTTTATTTATTTATTCATATTTACGCTGATATTTCTTTGGGAACATCTTTTATCAATTCTTTTTCAGAGGCCGCAACTATGACCGCACAAGCAGCATCACCGGTAATATTCAGTGATGTCCTGGCCATATCCAATATTCTATCTATACCGGCAATAAGCGCTAATCCTTCCAACGGAAGCCCTATGGCTTGAAGCACCATAGTCAGCATTATAAGCCCGGCACCTGGTACCCCTGCAGTACCGATGGAAGCCAAAGTGGCGGTAAGCACAACCGTCATTTGCTGCCCAATCGTAAGGTTAATTCCATAAACCTGCGCTATAAAAAATGCACAGACACCTTGATACAGAGCCGTACCGTCCATATTAATCGTTGCGCCTAAAGGTATAACAAAACTGGCTATGGATTTTGGAACTCCCAGTTCTTCAGAAGATTTCATTGTTAAAGGCAAAGTGGCTGCACTGCTGGCTGTGGTAAATGCAAAAATGGAAGCCGGAGAAACGATTTTAAAGAACTTTAAAGGGCTGAAATTTGCCAGAAGCTTTAGTGTCCCCCCGTAGGCTATAATGGCATGAAGGATGCATCCTAAATACACTACAACAATAACTTTCAACAAGGGCAGCAGCACTCCCGGGCCGTGAACCGCAACAACGGGAACAATAAGGGCAAAGACACCATATGGTGCATATTCCATAATGGCCCCTGTCATTTTATACATAGCTTCGGCTAATGCATCAAATCCTTCTCTTAGGGGCTTGCCTCTTTCACCAGTTGCCATTATACTTACTCCCAACATAATTGCAAAAACAATGATTTGCAGCATATTTCCGTCTACTACGGCTTTAAACGGATTTGTGGGTATAATGTTCAACAGCGTGTCAACAAATTTCGGAATTTCTTTTGCATCTGCTGTGGCATCTACAGGAATAGTATACCCTGCGCCAACATTTAATAAATTTGCTAATATAAGACCTAATATTATCGCAAAAGCCGTTGTAAGCAAAAAGTAAGCCAATGTTTTTCCGCCAATTTTCCCGATTTTTTTGACATCTCCCAAGCCAAAGGTACCGACAACTAATGATGCTAAAACCAAAGGTACTACAATAAGTTTAATTAGATTTAAGAAAAGAGTTCCGAAAGGTTTTATAACGTTATTGGCAATGTCCGGGGAACCTTGAAGCATTACTCCTACCACAATACCTATTATAAGGGCTATAAGTATTTTGGTTGATAGGTTTAACTTCTTTTTCATAAAAACATCTCCTTCCTAAATTATATTTATTAGGCTGAAAAGATTATTATGCTGTTATTATTAATTATCATATAAATCTGGAAGTTTGTCCACTTTCTTCAAGGTAAATTATGTTACTAATATCGGCAAAAAGTGACAAAATACTGCATTTAAAACATCTTTCCTGTTGGCCTTTTTATAACCTATTGGAAAGAGTGATTTTTTTGTATATAATACTTTTGACAGCTAAAATTTATTTAAAGATATCTATTTTATACAGGAGGCAATATGAGACTCAGAACTAAACCCAAAGCCTTGGATACCATGATTAAAAACCAGCATATAGTAATTTTTAAACCGGAAGAACTAAAAGGTAAGTGGAATCAGTATTTTGGAAACAACTATCCGATTCATGTTGAATTGGGTACGGGGAAAGGGCAATTTATTGCGGGAAATGCTAAAAGAAATCCTGAAACGAATTATATAGGCATAGATTCAAAGAATGAAGTACTTTATATGGCTTTAAAAAAAGCCTTAAAAGAAAGAATAACTAATATAAGATTATTACCCTTTAATATAGAAAACATAAACGAGGTTTTTTATAAAGATGAAATTGACCGTTTATTTATCAATTTTCCTGACCCATGGCCTAAGGCAAGGCATGCAAAAAGGCGCTTAACAAACATCAGATTCTTAGAAAAATATAAAAACTTTTTAAAGGATAATTCACAAATCATATTAAAAACAGACAATAAACCATTTTTTGATTACAGTAAGGAGGAGTTTGGGCTGGCCGGGATTAATATAATAAATATCACCTACGATTTAGCAAATGAAAAAGATTCTGAGAATATCCCCACGGAATATGAACAAAAGTTTATGGAAGAAGGAATAAAAATAAACAGACTAAAATCAATATATGCTTCCGGCAAATAAATGCCGGATTTTTTATTTATATGAAAACTTTATTTAATTGACTTATTGATTTAAATTTAACAATATGATATCATTATATTGTAATATATAAATATACGGATTATGATATGAACTAAATAACCATTACTATTATTACAAAAGTTACATAATTGATTTAGCCCTATGAAAAAATTAAGAAAAGGGGTGAATTTATGAATAAAGATTTTGAAAAGTATAGAGATATGGCAGAGTTTTTAAAGGTCTTGGCTCACCCTGTAAGGCTGTGCATAGTTAAAGGCCTGTACGAAACCGGTTCCTGCAATGTAAGCCACATGCAATACTGCCTTGAGCTTCCTCAATCAACTGTATCTCAACATTTGCAAAAACTTAGAGCTGCGGGGTTGATTAAAGGGCAACGAAACGGTTTGGAGATCACTTACAGTATTTGCGATGACAGAATCGGTCCATTGTTGACTGCAATATTTAAAACTTGATAATATATTCTTCATGAGATGTACACGATAAGAACTAAAATTAAAAATATGGGGGTATTAATATGGCAAAAAAGGTTTTAATAATCGGCGGTGTTGCCGGAGGTGCAACAGCGGCAACAAGGCTGCGAAGGCTTGACGAAGAAGCCGAAATCATAATGTTTGAACGCGGGGAATATGTATCCTATGCGAATTGCGGTTTGCCTTATTATATAGGCGGGCATATAAAAGAAAGAGAGAAATTATTAATAAACACGGCAGATGATATCTCCAATAAATACAATATAGATATCAGAATTTTTAGCGAGGTAACCGGAATAAACACGAGTGAAAAAAAAGTAGCTGTAAAAAGGGCAGATGGCAGCGTTTACGAAGAAAGCTATGATTACATCATTTTGTCCCCCGGAGCTAAACCTATAAAACCCAATATACC
>CAZMPR010000065.1:0-7594 GCA_964568265.1 uncultured Clostridiaceae bacterium
CGCCGCTTGGAGTTGGCATCACTTAGAGTTATGGGATTTGATAAAAAAGATATTTTTGCTATGTTGATAAAGGAGAATTTTTTGATTGCCGCTTTTGCAATCCTTTTGGGAATACCCTTTGGTGTTGGAATGATCAGAGGTATGGCACAAACATTCAGTTCGGATATAATAACGTTTCCAATTGTTTTTTCCAATAGGGTTTTTATCACTGCCGGTGGGGCAACTATTGTATTTGCTGTTATTGCACAGATTTCTACATGGAGGAGAATCAAAGGGCTTGATTTTATTGAGGCTTTAAAAAGCCGCATTTCATAGGGGGTGTTGATGTGAGGTTAAAGAAAAGGGCTGTTTGGGTTGGAGTTTTGATTGTATTAGTCGGGGCGGCAGCGGTTTTTTATGCAGCGGGTATTAAAAATAAAGCTGTTGAGGTGGATTTAGTCAAGGCAGAAAGAGGTACCATCAAAGAGTATGTCGAGGAAAGTGCGGTTGTAAGACCTGAGGATGAGGCAGATGTATTGGCACCCCATGGCGGTAAGGTTAAGGGTGTTTATTTCCAGGTTGGGGACAGGATTAGCAAAGGGGATGTGCTGATTAAATTTGACGAAGAGGAAATACGGACACAAATTGAGAATTTAGAGCTTCAGAAAAAAGTAGTTGCCGCTAATCATGCCGAGGCAAAGAGTGATATAAGCGAAGCAGGATTACGTAAGCTTGAAGCACAAAAAAAGTCGGCGAAGGCTGCTCTTGAAGAAGCAATCCGTATTGTTGATAACAACAGGAAATTATACGATGCAGGGGCCATAAGCAAGGATACTTACGAAAGCGCCTTGGCCGCTTTGGAGATTGCTGAAGCAAATTATGAAATGACAGAAAGCAGTGTTGAGTTGGCAAAAGAGGGCATATCAGCCCATAGAGAGGAATTGTATGAAATTCAAATGGCAGAGATACAAAACCAAATTAATTATCTTCAAAAGAAGCGGGGAGAATTGACGGTAATATCACCCATTGAAGGAATAGCACTGGAAAAGGACGTAAGCGCCGGAAGCACAGTTCAAGGGGGAAGCAGGATTTGTCAGATAGGTAATATGGAGAATATGTTTTTGGAAAGTGATATATTGGCTGATGAAATAGTCGGCATAAAGGAAGGTTCCGGGGTGTTGATTGAGAATATGGACTTGGGCATTAAAGATGTTTTAGGCGTTGTAAGGAAGATCTATCCAAAAGCCTATGACAAGGTATCGGAGTTGGGAATCACGCAAAAAAGGGTTAAGATAGAGATTGCTTTTCAAAATAATGTTCCTAACTTAAAGCCCGGATATGAAATGACCGTAAAAATAATTGCCCATAGCTCCGATAACGCATTGCTAATTGATGATAAGGCGATTTTTGAATATCAGGGGAAAGATTATGTTTTTATAAACGATGACGGTATGGCAAGAATGATGGAAATAACAAAGGGCATACAGGATGATGAAAGGACGGAGATACTTAAGGGACTTGAGGAAGATGATGAGGTTGTGCTGTCTCCTGATGACAGGATTAAAGACGGGACGAAAATCAGACAAAAGGATTGAATCTTAGCCTAATTGTGCCTCATAATGCCCATTTTTCGCGTAAGTGTTATAATGGTGTTGGGAGATGATGTTAATGTATAAAGATGACACCATTTATTATCCTCAGGATGAAATGACCACGGTTTTACTGCCGGTGACCTCCGGCTGCTCCTATAACAAATGCGTGTTTTGCCCCATGTATAAGGACGTAAAATATTGCCAAGTACCCTTTCACGATGTAGAAATGGAGCTCATAAACGGATATGCTTATACGGAGAAGATATTTTTAACAGGAGCAGACCCTCTATCAATAGGGTTTGATAAAATGAATCGGTTACTGGATATGATTCACAAGTACTTGCCTTATTGTGCCTGTGTTGCATCATATGCTTCTATAAAGAGTATTTCAAGATATTCCGTTGAAGAGCTTTCGTTGCTTCACGATGCGGGGCTCAGGCTTCTTTATATCGGCTTTGAAACAGGCAGAGACGATATACTGAAATTAATGAATAAAAGTCATACGGTTAGTGAAGCCATTAAGCAGGCTCAGAAGCTTAATATGGCACGGATACCTTTTAACACTATCATAATGTATGGTATAGCCGGCAAAGGTGAAGGCATACATAATGCGGTTGCAACAGCGTATATGATTAATAAGTTCGCAACAAAAAGAGTTATCACCATGAATCTCACAGTGTTTCACGGAACGGAGTTAAACAACATGATAAAAAGAGGGGAGTTTGTTCCTTCTTACAGAAAGGAAAGGTTATTAGAAATCCGGACTCTGTTGGAAAAATTAGAACCGAAGCAGCCAACCTTATTCGATACCACTCACCCGACAAACATAATCGGAATAAAAGGAGAACTGCTGCAAGATAAAAAACTGTTATACAACAAAGTAACTAATTATATTGAACAGGAATAAAAAATAAAGTTTATAGTTTTACAAAAATGGAATTAGAATAAAACTATAAACCTAAATGCATTATTTGGCGCCGGACAGATGTAATCAGGCAACTTCTGGACCTCTATGTTCTGATTCATTATATGCGAAATCTAATAAACGGTTAGTACAAACTAAGCAAGGGATCTGTTTTAAGAGTACAAACGAATCAAATCGGTTTTCGCAGTAAGCAAAATACGAAAATATTAAATAGAAATTATATTTGAGACTGTTTTCAACAGTTTATAAGCAAAAAATTATTGTATAGGTTTTGTATAAATGATATTCTATAGATATATAATATAGAATTTGTAAGGAGGGTACATAATGAAAGGAGATCCAAAATTAATTGAGGTCTTAAACTCATTGTTGGCTGATGAATTAACAGCAATCAACCAATACATGGTTCATTCTGAAATGTGTGCTGATTGGGGTTATGAAAACCTTCACAAGATTTTTGAAAAAAGAGCCATTGATGAAATGAAACACGCGGAAATATTAATAGGAAGAATACTTTTCCTTGAATCAGTACCGATTGTAACTACATTAAAGGATATTTTTATCGGCGATAAAATTCCCGCACAATTAGAAAATGATCGTATTGCGGAAATGGATGCTATAGCTGCTTATAATAATGCAATAGGCTTGGCAAGGGAAGTAAATGACTATGCTACCCAAGAAATGTTGGAGAAAATCCTGCTTGACGAAGATAAACATATAGATGAAATAGAAGAATTACAGGATCAAATCGAACATATGGGATTGCCCATATTCTTGACAACACAGATTAAGTAAATCATATAAAGATGACGATTATATAACTTTTATAAGCATTCTTATGTTTAAAGGCTTCTGTATGAAGCCTTTAAACGTGTTTAGAGTATGAATTTTGGCAAAGCCACTTAACATCTTTATTTAAAAACGAACATCAGCAGCCAATAATTTTGAATTTTCCAATTTTGCCTCTGTCAGTATTTAGGCTTCTCTATTATTATAGAAAATTCAACTGTACAAAAAAGTTTTATTGTTCTCATCTGCCTTTCGTCTTTGCCCTAAGCAATATACGGCATGTAGCACTCAACGCTATAGAAGTCTATCAATAAGTTTGTCTGTATAATCTGCCATAAATAACGGAATGTTCAGAACGTCATTATCTATACGAAGATTGCTTAAAGAATAACGAATGCGTAGTTTGACTTTATCTCCGTATTTTTCTTTATACTTTTTTAAACTTTTGCTTTCAATATTGATATCTGATTTTACTTCAACAGGCAATATATCATTTTCCTTTTGAATGAGAAAGTCAACTTCATATTTTGGGTTGTCAATAGTCCAATAGCGCGGAGTAGCTTCAAACTGATTAATAAGTGTCTGAAGTATAAAATTCTCACTTAAGGCTCCTTTAAATTCAACAAACAGGCGATTGCCCTCACTAAAAGCGGAGGGAGCCAAAAGAGATAAACGGCGTAAAAGACCAACATCAGCCATATATAGTTTAAATGCGGATAAGTCATCATAAGCAGAGATAGGCAAGCCTGGGGCACTGCTTCGATATATTTTATATGTAAGATTAGCATCACAAAGCCATTGCAAGGCATCTTCATATTCTCTGGCACGGGCTCCTACTTTTACGGCTTTATAAATAAACTTTTTATTCTCTTTAGCTAATTGCGAGGGTATGGACTTCCAAACAAGAGATATTTTTGGGAATTCCTTTGGCTCTAAATGTTTGGCAAAATCTCTTTCATAAGCTCCTAAAATATTTGATAAGGTTTGCTGCATAAGTTCAGTATCTCGGTCTTGAGTCCAAGAACGGACGGATTCAGGCATGCCGCCTGTTATGAAATACATTTTAAGTTTTTCATATAAAGGATTAAAAAAAGCATCCGGAATTGGACTTATATCAGTTAAAGAATTCATATAAAATACTAAATTCTCATCACCGTTAGCTAATAAAAATTCTGTAAAAGTCATTGGATTAACTTGCAACAAATCGACTTTACCCACCGGGAAGGAAGCGGGTTTGTTTAATGCGATTCCTAATAACGATCCGGCGCATGCAACATGATAATAGGGTGTGTTTTCATAAAAATATTTTAGTGTATTCAGTGCATTGGGGCATTCTTGAATTTCATCAAAAACGATAAGGGTATCTTCTGCATTATCTCTTTTAATAATTTCACCGCTTGCAATCATAAGGTTCTGTAGTATACGCTCCACATCTTTGGTACTTTCAAAAAATTGATTATACTCGGGATGTTCATCAAAATTAAAATATGCAATATTTTTATAGTAATTTTTTGCAAACTCTTTAAGTAACCAAGTTTTGCCAACCTGGCGGATTCCTTTTAAAATAAGCGGCTTACGATATTTTGATTCTTTCCATTTCAGCAGTTCACCCATAACGAGTCTTTTCATAACATGACCTCACTTATCACACTATTATAGATATATTGTGTATATTATTCACATTATTATTGAATATTATACTTATTTAAAAAAGAAAGTCAATAATATGAAAGAGTGGGGGGGTGCGTTTACTATTGCAATTATCTTTTCAATACAACCTCAAAAGAAAATAAGGAAGCGGATGGCAAGGGAGTCTTTATGGAAAGGTTTGAAAAGGCATTAACAGAGAAAAATATAAGTATCGACATGATAGATATAAAGACAAGCAAAGAAGATAGGCACTAAAAGACATAAAAGAATTGTTGAGACTGTGAGACATGAAATATCATAATCTGCGTCTATTCGCTGTTTGCAGACTAAGGCTCCCAATATGTGAAAGAGGAGAAGCCTGTATTATAAGATGGAAGCAAAACCTGGAAAGCCTATTGAAAGGTTATGCAAATTATGTTAATATTTTTATAATAGAATAACGCTCCGATTTTGCATTTCCCGCAAAAATAACACATAAATAGGAAGTGTAAAACACCGGGTTAAAAAAGTGATTTTTTAGCCTGCCGATATTGCAAAGGGGTTTTCATGATTATATGAAAGCTCCTTTTTGCTTTATAAAAAATAATGAAAGGGGAATCTCAATGAGTACTATAACCGGTAAGATTTTAAGAATCAACCTAACGGACAAGAGCACTGAAACCATGGAAATCAGTAAAGAATGGGAAGATTTGTTTATCGGCGGAGAGGGCCTTGCGGCGAAAATTCTTTACGATTATATGGAACCTGGATTAAACCCGATGGATGAAAAGAACATGTTGGTCTTTACTACGGGGCCCCTGACTGGAACAAGAGCTCCATCTTGCGGCAGACTTTGCATAGGCTACAAATCTCCTCTCACCGGTACTATCGGTATGACAAACGCAGGCGGACATTTTGCACCGATGATTAAACGTGCAGGTTGGGACGCGATTATTATCGAAGGAAAAAGCAGCACTCCGATTTACCTATATATTAGCGATGGGACTGTCGAGTTTAGAGATGCGTCTCATTTGTGGGGTATGACCACCAATGAAACGGAGGACACAATAAGAGAAGAATTAGGTAATTCAAGGGTAAGGATTGCAGAAATCGGCCCTGCGGGAGAGAATCAGGTTTTAATATCATCAATTATGATTGATAAAACCAGAGCTGCGGGACGAGGCGGCCCCGGAGCAATAATGGGAGGCAAGAATTTGAAAGCCGTTGCAGCTTACAGCACAAACAAAATAGTTGCAGCTAACCCGGAGATGATGGACGAATATGCAAAAAGAGCCCGTCAAGAATTGGATGACGAGTTTTTTGTAAGGGAAGAGCTTAAACCCTTTGGAACGCCTTCATTCACTGACTCTATAAATGCACTGGGACTCTTGCCCACTAAGAACTGGCAATATACAACTTTTAATGAGGCAATGGATAAAATAGGCCATGCAGCTTATCATGAAAACCTTAAAGTAAAGGCTTGGGCCTGTTACGGATGCCCTATTGCCTGCGGCAGAGAAGTAGAGATAATTGAAGGAAAATTCAAGGGGGAAAAAGGCGCGGGACCCGAATATGAGACTGTGGGCGCCTTTGGTTCCAAATGCTATATTGACGATTTGAATGTCATAACAAAAGCAAACTATATATGTGATTCCATGGGCCTTGACACCATTTCCACCGGACAAACAATAGCTTCGGCTATGGAGTGGTTTGAAAAAGGGCTGATAGATACTGAAACTACCGGAGGCATAGATATTTCTTTCGGGAATGCGGATGCTATGCTAAAAATGACGGAGATGATCGGAAACAGAGAAGGATACGGGGATATCCTGGCCGATGGCTCTTTAAGAGCTGCAAGAAAGATTGGTCCGGAAGCTGAAAAATATATATTCCAAGTAAAAGGCATGGAGCTTGCATCCTGCGGTGTAAGGGCAAGTAAAGGTGAGGCTCTCTCTCATTTAATATCTGCCAGAGGAGCAGACCATCTGAGGCCTTACGCATCAGTAATAGATGCATTCGGCTACATCGAGCCGGAGTTAGGGATTCATGAAAAGGTGTCTCCCTTTGAAGATGAGAATAAATGGTGGGTAAAGCCATTTATGGAGCTGTCCATGATGACGAATCTTTTGGGTGTTTGTCTCTTTGCCAGCATAACTTTAGCCGTTAAAGGAAGTACTTGGACGGGACTTTATAATGCGGCGACGGGTGAGAATAGATCTCTTGAAGAAATGATGGAATGTGCAGAAAGAGTTATAAACCTGGAGAGATTGTTTAATGAGAGAGAAGGTTTCGGAAGGAAGGATGAAAAGCTTCCATGGAGACTGAGCAATGAATCGGCACCGGATGGACTTGGAAAGGGTCTTGTAGCTAATGAAGAAGTAATGCTTGATGAATTCTACAACAGCATGGGTTGGGAAATAGAGACCGGCTCGCCTAAGGAAGAAACACTGATAAGGTTAAAGCTGAAATAAAAGATTTGATAAGACTGGGGGTGTTTCATCTGTCACAAGACAGATGAGACGCCCCCAGTATCTTGTTTTCATATATTCGATAAATTAATAGTATGATGGACAAGTATTTGATAGAATGAAAGTAGTGATTTCCTTCATTGGTTTTTGTATGCGACTTTAATTACTAAAGGCGGGTGGTTTTTTGAAAAAGAAAGATATTGTATTAGGTA
>CAZMPR010000066.1:0-266 GCA_964568265.1 uncultured Clostridiaceae bacterium
TACAATTCAAGCACAAAATTTTGCCTTCTAAAATTTCTTGCATTGCTATGGAAACCGGTTTAATCGAATTTGCTTCGACAAGTACACTTTGGCCGTCTACAATCTGTCGTGCTCTTTTTGCAACCGCTACAACCAGGGAATACTTACTATCCACCTTATCTAATAATATAGGAAGTATCGGATTAATCATAACATTCCTCCTTGAATTTTGTAAAATCAATTTGACATCTGGAAGTCTTATGCCTTTCCGCGTTTAATATACAAGT
>CAZMPR010000066.1:276-4072 GCA_964568265.1 uncultured Clostridiaceae bacterium
GCACTATCAATCATAATCCAATCAAAATATTTTAGAGTTTCTAAAAGAAGTGGTAATAAAATATTATCTTCTTTAAAGATCATCTCTCTAACATTATGAATTGCTGAATTTATTTTTTTCAGTGTTTCCTCGTAATCGTGATTCGGTGTAGATAATGCATTTATAACTTCTTTGATTTCCTTAAAGGCAGCTTTTAGCCTATTATTCATAACATCTGTCGTTTCTGTGCCCCTGCCCACGATTCTGCTCTTTAACTCACCATAAGACGGAGGCATAATAAATATAAATACAGCTTCTTTAAAATTTTCCTTTATTTGCATTGCCCCTTGCGTATCAATTTCCAAAATTATGCTGATACCTTCTCTTAAACTTTTAAATACATAATCTTTTGGTGTTCCATAGTAACTGCCATAGACTTTGGCATATTCTAAGAACTCTCCGCGTTTAACCATTTCATTAAATTCATGCTCTTCTTTATAATAATAATTTATGCCGTCTATTTCGCCCTTACGCGGTTTTCTTGTTGTAGCGGATATTGATAGCTCAATTTTTTCTAAGTCCTTTTTAAATAATTCTTTACAAATCGTTCCTTTTCCGACTCCGGATGGTCCTGAAATGACAATAAGTATGCCGTCGCGGCTGATCATATACTCACATCCAAATTGATTATTTTAAGCTTTCTTCTTCGTCTGTGTCATCATCTTTGTCAATTATTCTATGTGCAACAGTTTCCGGTTGCACAGCGGATAAAATAATATGGTCACTGTCGGTTATTACAACTGCTCTTGTTCTTCTTCCATAAGTAGCATCTATCAGCATACCCCTGTCTCTGGCCTCTTGTATAATTCTTCTTATAGGCGCAGATTCCGGGCTGACAATTGCAATAACCCTATTAGCGGATACAATATTTCCAAAACCAATATTGATTAACTTAATAGCCAAAATATCCCTCCTACTATTCAATATTTTGAACTTGCTCTCTTACCTTCTCTAACTCGGTTTTTATATTTATTACTTGATTTGTGATGTTAATTTCATTTGCTTTTGAACCTATGGTATTAGTCTCTCTGTTCATTTCCTGTATAATAAAGTCTAATTTTTTACCCGAAGAGATTTTACTGCCCAAAGTATTCATGAACTCATCCAGGTGACTTCTTAATCTGACTAATTCTTCATCGATGCTGCTTTTATCGGCTATAATGATTATTTCCGTCATCAATCTGCTCTCATCTAAACTAATGTCTTCAGCCAAATCCTTAACTCTTTGATAAAAATTGTTTTTATTAATTTCTACCATATCTTTGGATAATATGTCTATCTTCTTAACCATCTCAGCAATACCGGACACCTTTCCCAATATGTCTTTATGTAGTCTTAGGCCTTCTCTTTCCCTCATCCCGTTAAAGGATTCCAAAGCATTTCTTAAAGCTTTCTGCAAGACATCCCATATTTCGCTTTCTTCTTTTTCCAGCTTTTCTATTCTTAAAATATCCGGAAAATTTGCTATCAATGATAAGTCAATTTCATCTTCTATTGAAAACTCTTTTTTTATAAGTTCAAAGCACTTTATGTACGATTTTGTAAGGTTCTTATCCAATTCGATTGTCACATCAGGCTCGAATGAAATATAATTTATATAGATATCTACCTTACCCCTCGCAATATATTCAGATACAAGATTTTTAACTTTTTCTTCTATGGAATAGAATGCCCGAGGCATTCTCACCGATACATCATTATACCTATGATTCACGGATTTGATTTCCGCAGTAAATTTTATCCCGTTTTTCTCATGTTCTCCTTTTCCAAAACCGGTCATGCTTTTAATCAATATATACACCTTCCAAATTAGAACTAAAAGTTATTATAAAAAATTCTTTGACCATATGATGAATACTTTTGTTTCTCAGCAAAATTATGCACAAAAGTAAACTGAGTAAATGCTTTCGACTAGTAAAAGCTGTAATATTTCTATTGCTTCGTTATAACACAAACATTAAACCAATAATAATATTTTAAATTTTATTTGTTAACAATCCTATTTCTATATAATTCTATTAAATTTTTATTAAAAACACAATAGTAAAACATATATATGTCTATTGTTATATTAACTATATTTGCAAAACTTAAGTATTTTAAAGCAAACAACACTAAGGTAAGCAGTAGAAAAATAATAAACTGTAATTAATTAGTTTTATGCTATAATTTAATGGCACATGAAAAATAAATTGAAAGGCCGGTTTATGTACACTTTTCTTATTAAATAACCGCATAGATAGGAGGTTTTAAAATGCCTTTTGACGGCATTACCGTTAATTCTTTGGTATTTGAACTTAATAATAAAATTCTGCAAGGAAAAGTTGAGAAAATATATCAGCCTGAAAAAGATGAGCTTATATTCACTATAAGAAAAAACAAAAAATACTTTAAACTTTTGGTTTCAGCTTGCCCGTCTTTACCTAAATTTCATCTTGCTGATGAGAAAAAAGATAATCCGTTAACGGCGCCGACATTTTGTATGCTTTTAAGAAAATATTTGATTAACAGTAAAATATTGAAAATTCAACAATTTAGTTTGGAAAGAGTGATAGAAATATGTTTTGAATGTATAGATGAAATGGGTTATAACGTTCAAAAAACACTTATAATAGAGATCATGGGGCGTCATAGCAATATAATTTTCATTAACTCCGATGACCTAATAATTATAGACAGTATAAAAAGAGTAAATTCATATATGAGTAGTATAAGAACCGTTCTGCCTGGTATTAAATACAAATATCCTCCCGCTCAAGACAGAATTGACCCCTTAATCGTAACCGAAGAAAAATTTATATCTGATATAAAAAACCAAGATTCAAGTATAATGGCTTATAAATATCTATTGAAAAAGTTTTATGGTCTTAGTACAGTTATGGCTCAGGAAATATGTTTAATATCATGCATTGATCCTGAAACTGATTTAAAAGGCTTAAAAGAAGTAAAAATATTGATGCTATATAAAGGGTTTCATTATATTATCAATAAAGTCCATATGTCGGAGTTTAGGCCCAATATTATCACCGAAGATAATAATAAGAGTATAGATTTTGCCGCCCTTGATTTGAATATTTATGAGCCAAACCAAAAAGTATATTATGATAGCATGAGTAAAGCAGTAGAGTTTTTTTATACCGAAAAAGATAAATTAAACCGAATGAAACAAAAAACCACCGATCTGCACAAAACCGTTGCGAATAGACTTGATCGCAGCATAAAAAAATTAGATATACTTAATAACGAGTTTGATGATTCAAAAAAAGGTGAATTCTATAAACTGTGCGGAGATTTAATTATGGCTAATCTTTATTTGATGAACAAAGGTATGGATAAAATCTTTCTGCCAAACTATTATACCGTTAATGAAGAAACTGTAGAAATAAAGTTGAATATAAATTTCACACCGGTGCAAAACGCCCAAAGCTATTATAAAAAATACAATAAATCTAAGAGCGCAATAGGCTTGATAACAAATCAAATAACCATAACCAAGGAGGAAATACTATATTTGGAAAGTGTTTTGGACAGCCTGGAAAAATGTTTTACCGAGGATGATTTTAATGATATACAGCAAGAACTGTCACAGCAAGGGTATTTAAGAAGAGTTATTAATAAAAACAGAAAAAAGGAGGAAAAAGCTAATAAACTATTACATTATGTTTCTTCATCGAAATATGATATTTTTATAGGTAAAAACAATCTGCAAAATGATTATTTAACCCTTAAATATGCGGATTCCAATGATATTTGGTTT
>CAZMPR010000066.1:4082-7520 GCA_964568265.1 uncultured Clostridiaceae bacterium
ATGAAGCAACTATTACCGAAGCAGCTTCTCTTGCAGCGTATTTTAGCAAAGCAAAATTATCCTCTAATGTTCCCGTTGACTATACTTTTAAGAAAAATGTTAAAAAACCTTCCGGTTTCAAACCGGGTAAAGTTATTTATGAGAATCAAAAAACAGTATATATTACGCCGCGGAAAGAGGTAATCAATAATATTAAAAAAGTATCAGACTCTAAAAATATATGAAAAACAGCCGTTAAATCTTAAAGTTTAACGGCTGTTTTTAATCTAAACATTAACTTTAAAGCTTTTTCGAGAATATTGCAAGTACTACAATTATCAATATACCAAATATCATCAAGCTTGTTTGTTCTATTGATGCTATTCCTACTGCGGCAACTATACCGATAAGTACCGGAATAACATATTTTATAACATTATACCAAAGTTCAAACAATCCAAATGATAATGTACCGCTGTTTGTCAGCTCATCCTTGAGATCTTCTTTCTTTAGGAACCAACCTGCAAAAATTGCTAACAGCATTCCACCGATTGCCAAGAATATCTTATCAGTTAATATATCAAAGAAATCAAAGAATCCTACGCCAAATATTGATACTCCCGACATAGCACCTAAAGATAATGAAGACAAGGCACAAAGTACAGCCATAACTACGGACGTACCGTAAGTAGCCACTTTTCTCTCCAACTTCTTTTCATCCATTAAATAAGCAACGACAACTTCCATTAAAGAAACAGATGAAGTCAATGCTGCGATAAATAAAGCTACGAAGAAAATAGCAGAGAATAAAGGTCCAATGCCTCCCATTTCAGCAAATATTTGAGGCACAACTACGAATACAAGCCCGGGGCCTGCTGTTGGTTCCATACCGAATGCAAACAATGCCGGAAACATTGCGATACCTGCTAAAAGCGCTACACTGGTATCCATAGAAACAACGATTAAAGCATTATTTGGAAGTTTTTCTTCTTTGTTAAGGTAACTACCATAAGTTATCATGCAGCCCATACCTAAACTCAAAGAGAAGAATGCTTGCCCTAAAGCAGCTAAGAATGTGCCACCTGTCACCACAGACCAATCAGGTACAAATAAATATGAAAGACCTGCACCTGAGCCGGGAATTGTAAAACCTTTAACCGCAACAATAAGCAGTAGAACGTATAGTATAGGCATCAATATCTTGCCTGCTAATTCTATACCTCCTGCGACTCCCCTTGCAACAATAAATACATTTACTGCAAGATATACAATCATCCAAATAAGCGGTTGCATTGGGTCACCTATAAAAGCACCGAAAACATCTCCGATAGCACCAGGTGCAGAAAGCAACCCTGTAAATGATTTAGCAATATATGCTAATGACCATCCACCTACTACCGGATAAAAGCCCATAATGAAGAAACCGCTTAGAACCCCCAACACCCCTGCAAAACTCCACTTTTTGCTGTATGTTTTATAGGCTCCAACTGCTGCAAGTTGTGTTCTTCTTCCTACTGCAAACTCTGCAATCATTATGCTAAGCCCGACTAATATAACACATCCTAAATATATTACTATAAATGCGCCCCCACCGTTCATACCGGTTAAATAAGGGAATCTCCATATGTTTCCAAGACCTACAGCCGAGCCTGCAGCTGCCATGATAAAACCAAACCGTGTACCCCAATTTTCTCTAGTTTTTTGTTCCATACTTACACCTTCCTTTCAAAATAATAGTTATAGATTAAATTAGCACCTCCTTATTAATGTATTTTAAAATATCAGAAATAGCTAAGAGCCAATCTGATAATTATAATTATTATCTTTACCTTTTATGTCAAAAAACAATAAATTGAATAGTGACATAATAGTTTTGATAATAAATACCAAATAAAATAATAAATATTTATGAAAACTTCTACGAAAAATTAAATTCTCCTTCTTTTTTTACATATTCGCAATATTATGATATATCTTAATATTCTGTATAATGCATTACATGAAAAGAAGGCTTCATATTTTGATATAAGCCCTCTTCGTTAACTTTATTTTTTTAAAATCTTTTTTGAAATCCACTTAGAACAATACTATAGCTTCTTGGAGAAAATTGCAAGAACAACAATGACCAAAATACCAAAAATCATCAGACTCGTTTGTTCTATCGAAACAATTCCTACAGCAGCAACAATACCTATTAATACAGGTATAACATATTTGATAACATTATACCATACTTCAAACAAGCCGAAAGATAATGTTCCGCCATTTGTTAATTCATCTTTAAGATCTTCTTTTTTCAAAAACCATCCCGCAAATATTGCAAGCAGCATACCGCCTATGGCTAAGAATATTTTATCGGTAAGTATATCAAAGAAGTCAAATGCACCTACCCCCAAAACCGTTACACCGGACATAACGCCTAGAGACAGTGAGGATAATGTGCATAATATAAGCATTACTACGGCTGTTCCGTAAGTTGCCATCTTTCTGCTTAGTTTCTTTTCATCCATTAGGTAGGCAACAACAACTTCCAATAGAGAAACAGACGAAGTTAAGGCGGCTATCATCAACGCCAAAAAGAAAAGAACAGAGAATAAGACTCCCAGACCACCCATCTCAGCAAATATTTGCGGTGCCACAACAAACACTAGACCCGGTCCTGCTGTAGGTTCCATCCCAAATGCAAACAGCGGCGGAAAAAGTGCAACACCGGCTAAAATTGCTGCAAGTGTATCCATTGAAACCACTATTAATGCATTATTAGGTAGCTTTTCTTCCTTTTTTAAATAGCTTCCATAAGTTATCATACAACCCATACCAAGACTCAGGGAGAAGAAAGCCTGACCCAAAGCGGCTAAAAATGTAGATCCTTTTACAACCGACCAATCAGGTACAAACAGGAAAGAAAGTCCTGCTGCCGAGCCCGGAAGAGTAAGACCTTTTATTATAATTATAATTAGTAATCCAAAAAGCATAGGCATCAGTATTTTGCCCGCTAATTCAATGCCGGCTGCCACTCCTCTTGCAACGATGAATACATTAATTGCCATATAAAGAAACATCCAGATAAGAGGTTGAACAGGGTCACCTATAAATGTTCCGAAAACATCCCCTATTGCCCCTGTATTTGATAACAGTCCTGTGAAAGATTTAAAAATGTATGCCAACGACCATCCGCCCACCACAGGATAAAACCCCATGATAAAGAAACCGCTGAGAACTCCCAAAACACCTGCAAAACTCCAACTTCTACTATAGGCTTTATAAGCACCTACAGCAGCAAGCTGCGTTCTCCTTCCTATTGCAAGTTCGGCTGTCATTATACTGAGTCCTACAAATAATACACAGCCTAAGTAGATTACTATAAATGCGCCGCCACCGTTCATGCCGGTTAAATACGGGAACCTCCAAATATTACCCAGACCAATTGCCGAACCCGCTGCTGCCATAATAAAACCA
>CAZMPR010000067.1:0-1012 GCA_964568265.1 uncultured Clostridiaceae bacterium
ACTTTACAGCAGGTATACCACTGGAGGATCCAACAGGTATTCTTGAGGCTGCTTTGGAAGGAGATCAAAAAAAGGCATGGGATATTCATTTTGCTACAGACCTTGAATACGAACCGGGTAGCAAGGTTTTTTATAGTGATGTTTCATGTAGAATATTTGGAAAGTTGCTTGAAAGGATAATGGATAAAGATCTATCTGCTGCTGCGCAGGAATTTATATATGAACCCCTTGGAATGAAGAATACCATGTTTAACCCGCCCAATAAGGATATATGTGCTGCTACAGGTGTATCGGATAAGGGACGCCTTTTAAGGGGAGAATTAACCCAGGATTTAGAACATTATATGGGTGAGATTCTTGGCTCTGACGGGCTATTCTCCAATGCCCATGATATGCTCATATTCTCTGAAATGCTTTTAAATGGTGGTATTTATAATGGGAAGAGGATTTTAGGTGAAAAAGCTGTGGATAAAATGATATTCAATATATCAAATGAAGATGTCTATGAGAATCCTTCATCCTACCTGCATTTTATATTGAGCGGTCCTAAGGTTTGGTATTGGGAGTATGCTAATAGCCCTTATTCGTTCTTTGGAGATCTTGTGTCAGATAATGCAATAGGTAAGATGGGGGGAGCCGGAACATTCTTATTGATAGATCCAGAGTATGATCTTATTATCGTATACCTTACCAATTATGGTCAACCGGAAAATACTCTGACCGGAGATGTAGCTTGGAATAAGTTTCAGAGAGAGATAAATATGATGGGACTTTGCAATATGATTATAGGCAATTTAAGATAAAAAAATAGATGCGTGAGAAGACTGAGAAAGATAGCTAAAAATAAGATAATCTTTCTAAAAAAATTTTATTTTAAAAGCTTAACAATGAAAAAGCTGATAATGTTATATTTATTAGCTTTTTTTTTAATAACTATGGTAAAATAAGAATAAATTATTAAATTCATAAGGAGGAACCAACAATGCCTGTAATTAAAGTAGAAATTTCAAAA
>CAZMPR010000067.1:1022-7514 GCA_964568265.1 uncultured Clostridiaceae bacterium
AATAACCAGTATACCTAAGCAAGCGTTCACCATTTATGTTAATGAATATGAAAGGGATAGCGTAGGCGTCGGTGGGGTTCCACTTTCGGAGAAAAAATAATAATAACCGACTAACCGTCGTGCCAGGCACCGGAAGGGAGGGATAATCATGAGCATAAAAATTGTTACTGACAGTACTTGTTATATACCGAAGGACGTAAGAGAAAGCCAAGATATTAGTGTGGTGTCACTTAGCGTAAACTTTGGTACGGAAACATATCTGGAAGAAGAAATGGATTATGAAAGCTTTTATAAAAGGCTGAAAGAAAGTGCTGAGCTGCCTACATCTTCACAGCCCACCTTGCATTCTTTGATAAATTGTTTTGAGAAGATTGTTTCCGCCGGTCATAGTGTAGTAGGCGTGTTTATATCATCTCTTATGAGCGGTACATATTCCACGGCACTTACAGCTAAAGGAATTATTTTGAAAAAGTATCCCGAGGCAATTATTGAAATCATAGATTCAAAATCAAATTCAATGGAAATGGGCTTCGCGGTTTTAGCGGGAGCGGTATCAGCCAAAGCGGAAGAATCGTTAAAGAATGTAATTGATTCAATAAACTATGTCATTGACAGAAGCCGTTTTCTGTTTGTGCCGGAGACCCTTACTTATTTAAAAAAGGGCGGACGTATAGGAACTGCATCTGCTCTTTTCGGGGCTATGTTGCAAATAAGGCCTATACTTACAGTTACAGACGGTATGACTGCTGTATTTGATAAAGTAAGGACTAAAAAGAAGGCTGTTGAAAGGATTGTAGAATTCTTTTTAAATGAAATAAAGGAAAAGGGATTGGGTAAAGTCGTTGTCCACCATATCAATTGCGAATCCGAAGGCAGAGAATTAGCCGATTATATCCAAAGTAAAACCAAAAGAGAGGTCCCGGTATATTCCATCGGCCCTATTATCGGTTTACATGTCGGCCCCGGCACTATAGGAATTGCATATTATACAGAATGATAATCAAAAATATGATAGCAGAGGCTCAATGATTTATTTCATTGAGCCTTATTATATTGCGGGAAAAAGAGTGATTTCGTAAATATAAGCAAGGCCTTTTATATTAAGAATAAAACATGGATACAATGGGATAATAAGTAAAGCAAATTCATATTCTACAGTTTTATAATTTTAGCGTTGTATTATTGATTTTTTATTATATTGTTATGGAATATAAGGAGATTAAAACAGTGAATATCTATGATGAAATAATAAAGGCCCAAAAGGCAAAAAAGGACTTTGCGGTTCTAACCATAGTAAAATCTGGCGGCTCGGTACCGAGGCATGAAAACCCGAAAATGATTGCTTTCACCGACGGGAGATCCATAGGCACAATCGGTGGCGGCAGTTTGGAAAAACAAAGTATTGATGAAGCAGTGAAAGCAATCAGAAAAGGGGATTCAAAACTCCTTAAGATAAATAGCGATAAATCCTCGGCATTTGTATGCGGCGGAAATGCGGAAGTATTTATTGAAGTGCATAAATTAAAACCAAGGCTAATCCTTTGCGGGGCAGGACATGTAAATAAAGCAGTAAGCTATATAGCCGGTACCGTTAATTTTGATATAACCGTTATAGATAGCCGCCCTGAATGGGCTAATAATCAGCGTTTCTCGGAGGCGGACAGTATAGTAATAGATGATGATATGGGTCATGCAATTGAGGAGCAAAGTACAAACGAAAACACTTTTTTTGTCATTGCAACTTGGGATCATAAATGGGATAAGGATGCATTAAAAAGCGCTTTAAAAAAGCAACATAAATATATAGGGATGATAGCAAGCAAAAGGAAGATCCAAGAGGTTTTCGAATTGCTCAAATCGGAAGGTGTGGAACAATGGCACTTGGATAAGGTATATACACCGGTAGGGTTGGATATAAAAGCCGAAACGCCGGAAGAAATAGCAATAAGTGTAATGTCAGAAGTTTTAATGGTAAAAAATAATGCATCCGGATTGCCTTTATCAAAAATTATATAGGGTAGTGTTTAATAGTTTGTGTTTTGCTCCTTCTAACAAAGGATTTATTAGAAAATTAGTTTAGCAAAATTCCTAAAATATTAAATAGTATATGATTGGTTGGAGTCCTTATCGGGCAGGTGTATTTCGAATTCTTCTGATAGCGGTTCAACTTTTGCCTCAGGGAAAACTATAGTTATACGGGTACCAATATTCACTCTGCTCAGTATCTCGAAATGCGCGCCGTGCCTTTCAATAATCCATTTAGCTATGGATAAGCCGAGACCTGCACCCCCGGTCTTTCTTGCCCTGGATTCATCGGAACGATAGAATCTGTCAAATATTTTAGGCAAATTTTCCGAATCGATACCGATACCGCTGTCTTGCACCACCACATTAACATTTCCGTCTTTTTTCGTTATTCTTAGAATAATTTTATCTCCTTCGGGGGTAAACTTTATACTGTTATCAACCAAAATTCTTATGGCTTGTTTCAACAGTTGCTTGTCAGCACTTATATAAGCGGGTCTGTCTAATCCGATCTCGAATATATGGTTATCATCTATCATTTGCGTTTCACGGATTACCTCATCCATTATTACGCAACAATCAAAAACCTCTTTATGCAACTGTATCGTTTCATTGTCGCCTCTGGCTAAGAATAATAACTGTTCCACCAAATCCTTCATATTTCCTGCTTCAGATTTAATTGCATCAATTGATTCCTGTAATGCTTTTTCATCATTTTTGCCCCATCGGTCCAAAAGATTGACATAGCCCTGTATAACGGAAATAGGCGTTCTCAGCTCGTGGGAAGCATCGGAAACAAATCTCACTTGAGATTGATAAGACTCATTAATTCGATTTAGCATACCGTTCAGTGCCGAAGCCAAATCTTTCAACTCGTCCTGAGGGCTGTCAATAGATATGTGACTGTCCAGTTTATTGGCATCTATCCCACTGATTACTCCGGCCAAATCTTTTATTTGTGTTCCTCCAACTGCCGCAGATGATACGGCGTTTAGATTTTGGGCTGTTCTTGTTAATTCAGCAATGGGTTTTAATGTCCTCCTTATGTTTCTATGACCCTTTCTTATGTTGCCTAAAATGAAAAACATTTCAAAGATAAGGAGAAAAAGAAGTAACAAAATAAACAATTTTAAATCTGTTCCCATTGGGTATATTATCTTATAAGAAGTGCCTTGGATTATAAACTCCATATTATAATTAATTGAATATATTTTATCTAAAAGATTTATTCCTTTGCGATTTTCCGCTAATTTAACACTTCTCGTTACATCATTTATCTCCAAAGGAAGCCTTTTCTGTATGCTGTTCGGCAGCTTAATTCCTTTACCAAGTTTTTCTTCTGTTAAAACTTCATACTTAGTACCTTGTATCACATACTCCGCATTATTAGTTGTTTCTTTTAACGTATCTATAATATTTTTTGCGCCCTCTTCAGCCTTCCAGACAATAACAAAAAAAACCATCAAAACAATGAGGATATTGATTGCCAAAAATCCGGAGATCAATCTACCTATCATTTGAAAGTTCAATTTTAGTACCAAAGATGAACGAGCTTTTGAAGTCGATTTGGTTGAAGTCCCTTTATTATTACTCATCTTTTATTACATACCCAACTCCCCGAACAGTATGAATGATTTTTAAATCATAAGGTTCCTCGATTTTTGTTCTTAAATATCTGATATAAACGTCAACAGCATTGGTTTCACCCAAGAAATCATATCCCCAAACTTTTTCAATTATAGTCTCTCTATCAACTACTATATTTTTATTCTCTAAAAGATAATACAACAAATCAAATTCTTTCTTTGTTAAATATATCAAATCATCTTTTATATGTACTTCTCTTTTATTTGGGTTCATATGTAAGCTTCCAAAGGATAAAGCCTTGGGTGTTTCCGGCTGAATAATGGCTGTGCTTTTTCTCAATACAGCCCTTATTCTGGCAAACAATTCTTCTATTGCGAATGGTTTCGTTATATAATCGTCGGCTCCGCCATCAAGCCCCGTTACCTTATCCACTACAGCATCTCTGGCAGTGAGAAGTATAACCGGCACATCGGAAAACTGCCGTATTCTTCTTAGAACCTCTATACCGTTTAAACCGGGCAACATTATATCCAAAAGAATAAGGTCATAGGGCCGGGTTTTTGCCAAACCTAGCCCGTCCCTGCCGTTAAATGCCTTATCCACCTGATAACCCTCATATTCTAATTCCAATTCAACAAATCGTGCTAGTTTTTCCTCATCTTCAACTATTAGGATTTTTTTCATTTGAATCTTCACCCTTAACCTCTTTTTTCAGATTCTCCGCTACATCGGCAACACTGTCCATGGCCCGGTTTATGCTGTCTTTACCCAAATCCGGTCCGGTGAAGGTATACCTGAAGCCAAAGAAAAGGCCGACGACTAGGAGAGGAACGACTACCCAAAAAGCAAACAGCAAAGCCACAACTAAAATTGTAACGGGGACGGAAATGGACGTATCTCCGTTTTTGATAACCTCGAAATGGTTTCTATTGCCTTTGCCAATCATTTTTTTGACCCACCTTATAAGCCCGTGAATGGCATCCCTAAACTGCTGTCTATGTTCTTGGTTATGGTTATGTCTTCTTTCGTTATTCGATTCATCTTTTTTTCTATTATGTATTTCTTCCCGGGAATTGTAATAGCCTCCGCCTGCCGGAGATTTAATGCGGTTTTGTTTTTCAAGACTTATAATAGCGTCAAGGATATCGCCGTCAGCTTCTTCAAGGGCGTTTTTTGCCTCATCATAAGAAACATTTGCCCTTTGTCTTAATTTTTCCACCTGATCCAAAGTTACCATAAAAATAACCTCCCGTCATTTAATATGGCTTAATTATAACAATGTAAAGTTTAAAACAAATTTAATAAAGATTAAAAACAGATTAAAAAATTATTGTAATTAATTTGGCAAGCTATATATTTATTATAATTGCACTTTTTAATAGTAGCAAGGATAAACCGGCAATGCAGTTTTTGGATTGAAGGATATTATAAAAGAATAGAGAATTAATAAATATAAGAATAAGATAAACTAAACAGTATAATTGCCTATGGTATATGAACGATAGGGGGAGACCAAATGAATTTTGATGAATTAATAAATAGAAGAAATACCGGTTGTGTTAAATGGGACGGGTTAAAAAAAGTATACGGCAGTGAAGATATATTGCCACTATGGATTGCCGACATGGATTTCAAATCGGAACAAAGGGTTATAGATGCAATAATAGACAGGGCTAACCACGGGGTTTTCGGTTATCCAATGGCTTCAGGAGAGACTTTCAAACCTTTTATAGATTGGAATAAACGCAGAAACAATTTGATAATAGACGCTGATTGGATTATTACTTGCCCCGGAGTTGCAGCAGGCTTTTGTCAAGCTGTATTGGCCTTTACTAAAGAGGGGGAAAAGGTGATGATACAAACACCCGTATATCCTCCTTTTCATGCAGCGGTTAAGAATAATAATAGGGTTATGATTGAAAACGAACTGGTGGAAAATGACGGTTACTATACCATTGATTTTGATGATTTTGAGAAAAAGATAAAAGATAATGATGTTAAGCTGTTTATATTGTGCAATCCCCATAACCCGGTAGGCAGAGTATGGACTAAAGATGAACTGGAAAAGATGGCAGAGATATGTTTAAAATACGGTGTTAAGATATTCTCCGATGAAATACACTCTGACCTTATGCTTTTTGGAAACAAATTCACATCATTATTAACATTGGATGAAAAATATAAAAAGGTTCTTATAACGGCAATGGCGCCCAGTAAAACCTTTAATATTGCCGGACTTGTCGCTTCCATTATGATAATACCTGATAAAGGCATAAGAAATGAGATTAAGCAGATAAGTGATGCCTTGGCGTTTGAAGGGCTCAATATTTTCGGTTACACCGCATTGGAAGCTGCATATAAATATGGGGAACAATGGTTAAAAGAAGTACTTGAGTATATGGAATTGAATGCGGATTATATGGATGACTTTATAAAACAAAATATGCCGGAAATTAATTATAAAAGACCGGAGGGGACCTATTTAGGCTGGCTTGATTTCAGAAATGTTTTTTCTTCCCAGGATGAACTTGATGATTTCCTAATTAATAAAGCAAAAGTAGGATTGAACAGCGGTAGCACCTTCGGTAAAAATGGAGAGGGATTCGTAAGAATAAATTTGGGATGTCAAAAATCCATACTCATAGAGGCATTAAACAGAATAAAAAATGAATTAAGTCGTATAGATAAAATATGAATAAATAGAAATCATAAAATATAAATAGTTTATATGGTGAATTATCGATGAAAGAAGCTTTAATTAAGTTTTGCAATTCTCTTAAAATAGAATATGTTGGAGTGGCATCTCCTGATGCCTATGTAGATTTTGGAGAGATTTGGGCAAAGCAAATTGAAAGAGGCTATATTACAGGCTTTGAAGAA
>CAZMPR010000068.1:0-4506 GCA_964568265.1 uncultured Clostridiaceae bacterium
TACTACTTCTCCATTAATGAATTGTGTTCCGAATGCTTCCGCTTGGCTCTTCATTCTTTCCATGACTTTAGGTCCCGTAGGATTTTCCACTGACCCAGGATAGTTTTCCAGTTCTTCGGTAGTGGCGGCCTGTCCTCCCCATTTACCCTTTTCGATTATGACTGTATCCAGTTTTCCTCTTGAAGCATAAAGCCCTGCGGAATAACCGGCCGGGCCTCCGCCGATTATTGCTACATCATAGATTTTATCCATAGTTTTACCCCTTTCTTTTTTCGTATATAGTATCTTTTGATTTTACAGTTAGGTATATTCAAATATTTATATTTAACATAATAATACAATATTTTCATTATTATTAATAGTGTATTTCCATCCCGGACAATGCACTTTCTATTAATTTCAAATCTATAACCCTGAAATCCTGTAGAACTTTCTCACCCCACACTATATCTTTCACCGGAAACTTTTTCGCAGTGTGTATGCTGCCTTCGATAACAGACAGGGATTTAAAATCCAGCTTTCCCACAACATTATCTATAATAATTGTTCTATAGGGTGTCTCATTGGGCTTTACACTGCCGGCAAGGGGATGTGTCAGAAGTATGGCACCTTTATGTATCTTGTCTCTCACTTCATAGAGCACATCAATATAGCCGCCGCCTACCAATTCAACATCCAGGGTTTTATTTAGTTTTTCAAAAACAAGTGAGTTATTCGTGATGATTAAGGATTTATAAATATCTATCACCCCGCAATATTCATGTCTGACTGTTGAGATAGAAATCTCAGAAACAAAAAAGAGATAGAGCAACCGCCTCTATCCCTGTCATTGACCTGAGAGATTCTTCCATTTTATTAGAATTGCTCCTTCGGTGCTTTCGCTTTCCAGAGTTATGTCCGACTGCGGTCCTTTTGCCTGAGAGTTTCATTTAACGGGCGTTTTCCGTACTTACTCCTTCGGCTCCCGATTATCGGGTCTCTCCCGCAAGCCTTCATTCATGAAATATTAAGTTAAATGCTTGTACCTTTACTATATACAATTTGTTACATCTATTCAAGCCCTATTTTTATTTTTACTTTTTCAATTCTCATATGGGGAAAAAGGCATATTCAAAATATTTATTTTCCAACTGTTTATTAAAAATAGTGTATTACAACTGTACCGGGTCCGCAATAAACCCCTATAACACAACCAACTTCAAATTCTTCAAATTGACATTTTCCAAAAGTTTCTTCCATGGCTTTTTTAAAAATCTCCAGGTGCTCGTAATTATCGGCATGGCCTACTTTTAGAACCTGATTGGTGACATCGCTGCCCTCCTCTTGAATGATTTCAGCTATACGCTTCAATGCTTTTTTGAAGCCACGTGCTTTATCTATGGCTATAATCTTGCCTTCTTTTACGGTAAGTATGGGTTTTAGGTTTAAAAGGGTTCCTATAGTTGCCTTTGTGGCAGTTAACCTGCCGCCTTTTTTAAGGTATTCAAGAGTATCCACAACAAATAGGGTTTTTAGATTGTTCTTCAAGTATTCTCCTCTTTCAATTATCTCTTCTTTACTCTTACCTTCCTCTGCCATTGCTGCAGCTTCCACAACGAACTGACCGTAACCATATGTATAGTTATAGGTATCGATTACAGTTATTCTTTCTTCATTCACCATCTCCCTTGCAATCTCCGCCGAACCGTAAGTGCCGCTGGCGTGAGAAGATAAATGTATTGAGATAATTTCATCATACTCTTCTAAAAGCTTTTCATAGGCTTGGCTGAATTCGCTGGGGTTAACCATAGAGGTCGTTGGTAGTTTCTCTGATTTCCTCATCAAGTCATAGAATTCGGACGGTCTTATATCTATCCAATCTCTAAATTCTTTTTCTTCAAAATGAATTGTCAGAGGCAGTACTGTTATATCATGTTTTTCGGCTATTTCCTTTGGAATATCCGAAGTGCTGTCTGTCACTATTTTTATCTTCTTCATTGCAAAATCCTCCTGTTTATTCTTCAAAATATACGGCTACACAATTAGGTCCCGCGTGAGTCCCAATTACAGAACCCACCTCACCTCTGATTATTTCTTTTATATCATATTCACTTTTTATCATTTGCTCGATAAAGTCAGCATATTCAGGGCATATACTGTGGTTTATGCCGATTGTTTTATTATTTAAATCATAACCATTATTCTTAATTATGTCCAATAATGCAAAAATTGCTTTTTTCATCCCTCTGCTTCTCTCCAACATCTCCAATTTACCGTCTATAACCGTCAGCATGGGTTTGATATTAAGTACCGAGCCCAAGACAGAGGAGGATAGAGATATGCGACCTCCCTTATATATGTATTTCAATTCACCTAATATAATTAGATGCTTCATTTTCTTTTTGGATTCTTGGATAACGGAGAAAACCTCTTCAATGGACTTACCTTCTTCTATCAACCTTGCCGCTTTTATAACCAGCATACCGGCACCCAAAGATATAGATTCGCTGTCAATAATATAGATATCGCCGGAACTCAATTCTTCTTTTGCCATAACCGCGGAATCATGGGTACCGCTCAGTTTGGATGATCCTAATATTGTAAGTACTTTTTTTCCTTTTTTTATTTCTTTTTCGAATACTTTTTGAAATTCCGCCGGAGTGACTTGAGATGTCTTTGGCAATTCGTTTGCTTTTGACAGTTTATTAAAAAATTCTTCCGGAGTGATATCAACTCCGTCTAAATAAGATTCATCACCGAAATGTACTGTTAACGGCATAACTGTAATGCCATATTTTTTTATAAATGCTTTTGGTACATCACATAGAGTATCTATTACTATAGATATTGACATTCGAATTCCCCCTATATTGTATTATATCATTCCTAAAAAATTTAATTGCCTTAAGGCTTCATATACCACTATGGCTACGGAATTTGACAAATTCAATGATCTTGCTTCGTCAATCATGGGAATTCTTATGCAACTGTCTTTGTTTTGCTCCAACAGCCATTTTGGCAAGCCAGCCGTTTCTTTACCGAAAAGTATAAAACAATCTTTTTCGTATTTTACATCCGTATATTTAATTATACCTTTTGTTGTGGAGAAATAGAATTTTCCTGCAAGATTTGTTTTAAAAAATTCACTCAGGTTTTCGTAAACCTTTATCTCCACCATGTTCCAATAATCAAGACCTGCCCTTTTAAGGTATTTATCCTCTATGGAGAAACCCAAGGGTTTTACTAAATGAAGCTTGCTGCCCGTTACGGCGCATGTTCTCACTATGTTGCCGGTGTTTTGAGGTATCTCGGGTTCTACCATTACGATGTTAAGTGACAAGTAAAACATCTCCATATTCAGTCTATATATATAATACAAAACAATGGATTTTTTCTCAAGGTAAAGTTTAGCTATAGTTTTGAACGATGGCTTAAACGATAGAGGAACGATAGTTTAAACGATTGTTAAACAATAGTTGAACAGTGGGGGAACGATAGTTTGAACGATAGTGGAACAGTTGCCTAACGATGGCCAGACGATTGCCGGGCAGTTGCTTAGCGATGGCCTAACGGTTGTTGGGCGGTGATTATTTCTTTACACTTACGAAATCATTGCCTTTGATATAGAATCTCCATAAATAATCTTTTGCTTCTTCGGCGTAATCGATACCGATTCTTTTTGATTCTACGATTTCAAAATCTTCGTCGTCTTCTTTTTCACAAATATATAATCTGTCACTGGTTAAATCCTCATAATATAACTCTCTCGTTATATTAAAAGCCTGACACAGTTTACCCGGCCCGTTTGTAAGATTCCTTATCTGCTGCTTTTTTAGTTCCCGAAAAGGTTTTTTAAACCTGTTAAATGCCATTGTGTTTACGCCCTCAATGGGTTCCAATGCTCTTATTAATACAGCCTGGCCGATATCTTTTTCCGCCGCAACTACATTTAAACAATCATACATACCATAAATAAGATAAACATAAGTATGTCCGGGTTCACCATACATTGCCTCGGTGCGTTTAGTTCTTCTGCCTTTATAGGTATGGGCTCCTTTATCAAAATAACCCATGTAAGCTTCTGCTTCAACGATTTTACCTATCAGTATCTCGTTATCATATTTATGAATCAAATACTTGCCCAATAAATTTTGGGCAAGTACAATTCCATTTTTTCTATAAAAATTTCTATCAAGTTTATTGTACATTTATATCTTCCTTTTTGTAACCACTTTTATATAAGCTGTAAGAATGAAGCCTTATGCCAACTTTTCTTCATATATAATTCATATTATATTTTGGACCAGCAAAGCCGCCCCTCATAATTTTTTAGATATTAATGAAGAAGAGGATCAACCAGATTTAGAACTACGTTTTGTAACTCCGTTGAAATATAATATAACCGAAACAAGGTGTATCAGCAATGGTAGATATATGAAAACAGGTGGGAAATAATGGTCCCACCTGATTTAAGTTTTTTGTTTTAATTTTCATTATTATTCTAAAGACGCTTTCCACAGGCCGTGG
>CAZMPR010000068.1:4516-7506 GCA_964568265.1 uncultured Clostridiaceae bacterium
TCTTTCTACGCCTTCATCTGATACAACCGCAATCCACTGTATATAGTGTTCCGGTACCATAGGATGTGCAACGGAACCAACCTTTACCACAATTTTGCCGTCTTCTCTCGAAGCAACGGGAACGTGTTTTTCTGTAGACGCATCTTCCGTGTTTGCCGTCAATTTATTCATTGGTTTACCGCAACACACCAATTGTCCGCCGCCGTTTATTACCAAATCAACGAGATTTCCGCAAACGCTGCAACGATAGAACGCAACCTTCTCCTTCATACAATAACCACCTTCCATTCATTTTATAACAAAGTGTTATTAATAATCATTATAAATTGCGGGCATCGGTATTGTCAACCATATATAGGAGAATGGGAGAGGGTTCAAGCCCCTTTAATCAAAAAACATCCAAAAAATTAAAACCCACTTCTATAGTGAATTTTAAAAAAAATGGTGCAGGAGAAGGGATTTGAACCCTCAAGACTACGCCCCTCAAACGTATACGTATGCCAGTTCCGTCACTCCTGCATATTTAGTTTTTAAGTATTATCTTTAACTTTTCATTCTGTGTTGTTACGCTTTTCACTGAACATTATATTATTAGAAATTCATAGTGTCAATAGAGATTAATTGTGCTATAATTGTACTTGTCTTTATACCCTTAATATAAATCCAAGGAGATGAATCAGTTGAAAAAAGAAATTTTTGAAGAATATTTCATTCATAATGGAATTGTTATGAAAAAGAATTCAAAGAAAATATCATTAGATAAAGTGAAAAATGTTATATATGAAGTTATCAGGATTATTGACGGAACGCCGCTTTTTTTGGAAGAACATATTGAAAGATTATCAAAATCTGCAAAACTGCTGAATTACGATATCAAGGATATACTGGAAACCTTGGTCTCAGATACAAAAAAGACCATCTCTCTAAATGAAAGTCCGGAGAAAAACCTAAAGATTCTATTATATAATATCGAAAACCCTATCCCGGATTACTATATATTCTTTATTGACAGTAATTACCCTGATGAGGCTCTTTACAAAACCGGTGTAAAAACCGTAACCCATAAAGCTACCAGAAATAATCCCCACGCAAAAATAATCAATGATGAATTCAGGAAAAACGCAAATGAAAACATGGAAAAATATAATGCTTATGAAGCGTTATTAATCAATGATAATGATGAGATTACAGAAGGAAGCAGATCCAATGTTTTCTTTGTAAAAGACGATGAAGTGTACACTTCGCCCGGAAATGACGTGCTTTTAGGAACTACAAGAAATAAAATAATAAAAATTTGTGAAGATGCTAGCATAAATGTTTACGAGGAACCCATAACTATTGATTTTGTAAAAACATGTGATGCTCTGTTTATGACCGGTACTTCACCCAAGGTTCTTCCTATATCTCAGGTTGATGATAGGGTGTATGAATCACCGAATAATAAGGTTGTTCTTAGAATAATGGAAGCCTATGATACCTTGGTCAATGAATATTTATCATCACACTGACTTAGATTCAAACAAATCGCCTTCCATACGTTATTTTAGAAGCTTGAACAATTCTAGTTTAATTAAAAGGTGATTATGCTATTTATAATCGTCCCATACGAGTAGCGACTAGTTATTATTTAACCCATCGAATTTCATTTGACTAAAAATCATATATATAATACAAAAAGCGAGGAAAAATCCTCGCTTTTTATATTAGAATTCACTTTAATGTTTTACTTTATGCTTTATGCTTTAACCTTCTTCTCTTCTTCTACATATTGTTTAGAGAAAAACTCTTTAGTTAATTTAATTACTACACCTGACAATCCTAAAACACCTATTAAGTTAGGAATAGCCATTAATCCGTTTAACGTGTCTGCTAAATCCCATAACAATTCCAAACCGCCTATAGCACCAACTATAATGGGAGGAATCCATAAAATTCTGTATGGCAATATAGCTTTGGGTCCAAACATAAACTCAAAACAACGTTCCCCATAGTATTCCCATCCGAGTATTGTTGAAAATGCAAATAACATTACGCCGATTGATACTATATATCCGCCGCCCGGGATAGTCAAGTCAAATGCCTGTGTAGTTAATGCAGCACCTGTTATTCCACTGCTCCATGCACCTGTCATTATTATTGATAATGCGGTAATTGAGCAAATTACTATTGTATCTATGAATACTTCAAAAACTCCCCAAAGTCCCTGACGTACGGGATGGTCTGTTGTAGCAGCTGCGTGAGCAATAGGGGCGCTACCAAGACCTGCCTCGTTGGAGAATACTCCACGAGCAATACCTCTTGTCATAGCATTCTTAACTGTAGAACCTACAAAACCACCGACTGCTGCGCTAGGTGTGAAAGCATTACCAAATATTAAGCCAAATGCCGTTCCTAAGTGTGATGCGTTTTTAAGGATGATGAATATACCACCAACAATGTAAAGAGCAGCCATGAAAGGAACTAATTTTTCAGTAACCTGAACGATTCTCTTTAAACCACCGAGAATAACTATTGCGGTTAATATGGCTAATCCGACTCCGGTAACTAACACAGGTACACCAAAGGATACTTCCAGTGATGCAGCCACAGAGTTTGCTTGAGTCATGTTACCGATACCAAACGAAGCCAATGCACCGAATCCGGCAAAGATATAAGCCAACCATTTCCATTTAAGACCGTTCTGTATATAATACATAGGTCCACCAACGAAACGGCCGTCAGGAGTTTTCTCTCTGTAATTAATAGAAAGAACAACTTCTGCATATTTTGTTGTC
Organism: uncultured Clostridiaceae bacterium; assembly: GCA_964568265.1. Classification (GTDB taxonomy): domain Bacteria; phylum Bacillota; class Clostridia; order Lutisporales; family Lutisporaceae; genus JAAYKT01. The sequence continues at coordinate 7,291 of CAZMPR010000068.1, forward strand.
ATACCGAATATTGCAGACAACCACATCCAGAAAATAGCCCCGGGCCCACCAAGAGCTATAGCAGTAGCAACACCGGCAATGTTACCGGTACCAACTGTTGCGGCAAGAGCGGTTGCAACAGCCTGGAAAGCGGTTACCTCACCTTCACCTTTTTGGTCTTTTGCAAACATTTTCATCAATGTACTTTTCATTATGTACCCAAGTTTGCCGATAGAA
>CAZMPR010000069.1:0-2440 GCA_964568265.1 uncultured Clostridiaceae bacterium
ATTTGCCGGTGCTGTGAGAACCTATACCATGGAAGCCATGATGCATGACGGAAAAGCTTTACAGGCGGGCACATCCCACAATCTGGGTCAAAACTTTTCGAAAATGTTTGATGTTTTGTATCTTGACAGAGACGGTGTGAGAAAACACGGATGGAGCACATCCTGGGCTATTACCACAAGGCTTATCGGTGGAATAATAATGACTCACGGAGATAACAGAGGTCTAAAAATGCCGCCGAGAGTAGCGCCTATTCAAGTGGTTATATTGCCCATCGCTTTTCATAAAGAAGGCGTGTTGGATAAGGCATACGAAATCAAAAGCCAACTTGCCAAAAAGTTCAGAGTGGAAATAGATGAAAGAGACGAATACAGCGCAGGTTGGAAGTTTAATTATTGGGAGATGAAGGGGGTACCCTTAAGGTTGGAAGTGGGACCAAGGGATATAGAAAAGAACCAGGTAACGGCAGTAAGGAGAGATACCTTAGAGAAGTTTACCTTATCCATGGACGGTTTAACCGAAAAGATAGAAGAAATATTGGCTGATATTCATAAGACCATGTTTGAGATGGCTTTGAAAAATAGAGAAGAAAAGACCTTTGTATCTGAGGACTACGAGGAAATTAAAATATTGATGAAGGAAAACAAAGGTTTCGTGAAAATTATGTGGTGCGGTGATGTGGAATGTGAGGATAAGTTAAAAGCCGATACAAGCGCTACCATAAGATGTATTCCTCTGGAACAGGAGAATTTGGGAGAAACATGTCCCATGTGCGGGAGAAAAGCCAAACATATGATTGTCATAGGCAAAGCATACTAAGGGCATTTATCGCATAAATGGCTTGAAATTTACCATAATAAGTAGTATTATAAATAAAAACCATAATAACAAATACAATGATAGGGAAAAGTAGAAGAAACTGCTTTTTAGAGAGTCGGCGGAAGGTGGAATCCGATAAGCAAGCCTTTGAATTCCGCCCCGGAGTATCCTGCGACGAGCAGGCGGTCGAACCGTTAGATGATTGAGAGAGCAGCAATTGCTGTTAAATAGGGTGGCAACGCGGAACCTTTCGTCCCTTTACGGAACGGAAGGTTTATTTTTTACAATAAATTTGAGGAGGATGAAATATGCTTGATATTAGAGTGATAAGAGCGAATCCGGAAGAAGTGATAAGAAAGCTTAATAAAAGGGGCGGAGAATATAAAATTTCCGAAGTATTGGAATTGGACGAAGAAAGAAGAGGCCTTTTGGGAGGAGTGGAAGAGCTTAAAGGAAAAAGAAATAAGGTTTCGGAAGAGATAGCAAAGATAAAAAAGCAAAAAGGCGATGCGGAATCTTTAATTTTAGAAATGAAGGAAGTTTCAGATAAAATTAAAGAAGGCGATGAGAAGGTAAGAAATATTGACGAGCAGATTTCTGCCTTGTTGCTCACAATACCCAATACACCCAATGATGATGTGCCGGAAGGCAAAACCGATGCGGACAACAAAGAAATAAGGAAGTGGGGGGAGCCCACAAAATTCCCTTATGAACCCAAAGCCCATTGGGATATAGGCGAAGGCCTTAAAATATTGGATTTTGCCACCGCAGGAAAAGTTACAGGAGCTCGGTTTACTTTTTACAGGGGACTGGGGGCCAGATTGGAAAGATCGCTGATAAACTTTATGCTTGATACCCACATCGCCCACGGTTATACAGAAATATTGCCCCCTTATATGGCAAACAGCAAAAGCATGCAAGGCACAGGGCAATTGCCGAAATTTGAAGTGGATATGTTTAAGGTAAACAATACGGATTACTTCCTGATACCTACCGCAGAGGTGCCCGTAACCAACATACACAGGGAAGAAATATTGGAAGGCGTGGAGTTTCCTATAAAATACTGCGCCTACAGCGCATGCTTCAGGGCAGAGGCCGGTTCCGCGGGAAGAGATACAAGAGGACTTATCAGGCAGCATCAATTCAATAAAGTTGAATTGGTGAAATTCGCTCATCCGGATCATTCCTATGAAGACTTGGAATCCTTGACAAATGATGCGGAAAGAATATTGCAGCTTTTGAAGCTGCCTTATAGAGTAGTATGCTTAAGCACAGGAGATTTAGGATTTTCCTCGGCAAAAACCTACGATTTGGAAGTGTGGATGCCCAGTTATAACAGATATGTGGAAATATCCAGCTGCAGTAATTTTGAAGATTTTCAAGCCAGAAGAGCGGATATAAAATTCAAAGAGAGTCCCAAGGACAAAGCCAAATTCGTTCATACCCTTAACGGTTCCGGTATAGCAGTCGGCAGAACGGTAGCTGCCATTTTGGAAAACTATCAGCAGGAAGACGGCAGTGTAGCAATACCCGAGGCTATTAGGCATTACATGGGCGGCTTGGACAGAATAAGTAAATAAGTATATCGTAGAAAATTTAGAGAGTTATAAAGAAGGGTGCCGG
>CAZMPR010000069.1:2450-7331 GCA_964568265.1 uncultured Clostridiaceae bacterium
ATTTTTGTAGTTAATTAAACCAACCTGTCTTTAAATCGGCGTTTTTTCAAAATACCGGATTGTGGTATAATATGAGAAATGTTATAAAGTGATATCCAGGTTTGAAGAAGTTTGATTATGGTAAATATTATATAGAATACGATTATGGTAAGAAGAAAACAGTTGCTATTGTTTGAAACGATATTATTAGAATAGTACTCTTTATAAAGGGAGATGACTTTATGGAGGCAAGGAGAGAATGTATAAAGGTAAGTCCGATTAATCTTGGGGACATCCCCTGTTTTTATATAAAACCTTTATTCAATGATGAAAATAAAACAATTATCTATTATCATGGATGGAGCTCCCACAAAGGAAACGGACTTTTTATCGGTAAAGTATTAGCCTTTCACGGTTATAATGTACTAATTCCCGATGCTATCCATCATGGCGAGCGAAATGCTTTAAAAGAATATAATGTAGAAGCCATGAGGAAGTATTTTTGGAATGTTATATTTAATTCCGTCAGTGAATATAAAAAGATGATTTCCGATGTGGTTTTTGTATTAGAATTGGACAGGGATAAAATTGCTGTTATGGGCAGCTCAATGGGAGGCTTTATTGCAAGCGGTGTTTTTGCTGATAACAGGGAAATTAAATGCTTAATAAATATGAATGGAGCATGTGCTTGGGAAAAAGCAGAAAGCATGTTTAGGGAAATCGATAGAGAAGGAAAAGGGGCGGCAACAGCGGAACAAAAAAAGTTAATAATAGAGTATGATCCATTAGGGAAAAAGAATGTACTGTATCCGAGACCGATACTCATGCTGCACGGAGACGCGGATACATCTGTCTATATAGATATACAAAGATATTTCTATAATGAAGTAAAAGACATTTATAAGGATAAGCCTGAAATGCTCGTTTTGGCAGAATCACCGAAACTTAACCACTATAAGACCACAGGGATGCTGGAAGAATCTGTAAAGTGGCTGGAGGAGTATTTATAGAATACAAAGACATAAATTTAATATGCAATTTTGTGAAGGGGTATAAATATGGCTAAAAAAAAGTATTATGCAGTAAGGATAGGAAAAACTCCGGGAATATATCTGACATGGCCGGATGCGGAAGAGCAAGTCAAAGGTTTTCCCGGTGCTGAATATAAATCATTTGAAACAATTACAGATGCGGAAAAATACATATTAGGTGAGGAAATAGACGGAAGAACTGCAAAAAAAGATTTTGTTAAAGCATTAAACAAAGAAATTTTAAAAGAAATAAAGAATTTAGAACCTCATCAAGTTATAGCTTTTGTAGATGGAAGCTATTCTTCGGATGTTGGCGGAGAAGAAAGATACGGTTACGGAGCGGTGCTTATAACGGATGAATCAGAAACCGAAATATCAGGTTCATATGATAATATGGAATATATGGTATCAAGGAATGTGGCGGGAGAAATCGAAGGCGTCAGAAATTCTATACTATGGGCTATTGAAAATAATAAAAAAGAGATAATAGTTTATTATGATTATGAAGGCATTGAGAAATGGGCAACAAAAGTATGGAAAACAAATAAAAACCTTACAAAACGCTATAGTGAGTTTTACGATGAAAAGTCAAAACTGATAAAAATTAAATTCAGACATGTTAAAGCCCACAGCGGGATTTACTATAATGAACGCGCCGATGAGTTGGCGAAAAAATCTCTTGAGCTCAAGGAACAGTGAGGAAGGTTATCATCCTTTTGGCGCTGATTTATTGTAGGGTATTTAGTGAAACAAGAATTTAATTAATTATTTGCTATTTTTTGTATTATTGCGTAGAATACCAATCATAGGTATTTTTTGATTAAAGTCTGCCGGGTGGTGAAAAATATATGGCAATGGTGGAAAAACTAAAAACCATATATAGAAATAGTTCAATAAAATCTATTGTCATTATTGTTTTTTTGATTTTTATGTTAGCGACCATTGGCGTAACAAGTTATATAACTTACGGCAATTGGATTCGTTCGGCAAATGATAACATTAACAAAATTATGCTCAGTATGAATAAGGAAATCATAAGTAAAATTGATTCATTGGTTGACCTTCCTTTAAGGATTAATGAATCGAATTATAATCTTCTGGAAAAAGAGGTCATAGATATACATAATGAGGTCCAAAGGGAAAGGTTTTTTGTGGGAGTTTTGACCGGAAATGCAGAAGAGCCTATATACAGTTTCAGTTATGGTACCGAAACCGGAGAATACTATGGTGCAAGAAAAAACGAGAACAATGAAATAGAGATCATGAGAAACAATGAATTGACCGGTGGTAATTCATGGTATTACACGGTGACCGGAGAAATGAAAGCCGGACAACTTGCAGTGAAGGCCGGTGAGTTTGACCCAAGAACAAGGGATTGGTATAAAGTTGCTGAGGAAAAGGGGAAACCATCTTTCTCTCCTATTTATAAACACTTTATTATGGAGGATTTGACTATCTCTGCTTCCTATCCAATTTATAATAACAAAGGGAGATTGCAGGGAGTTTTAGGTAGTCATATAATTTTGTCAAATATAAATGATTACCTGAAGACGATTGTGGAATCTCATAATGCAACAGCATTGATAGCTGAAAGGGAAACAGGAGAACTTTTGGCTAATACATTTGGAATAGATAATTTCAAAACATTAGAAGACGGCATGTTTAAAAGGCTTAACGTTGAAGACCTTGGTAACGAGATTTTCACCGAAGCCTTTTCCTGCTATAAGACTGAGGGAAATCCAACGATAACTATTGAAAGCCGGGACGGTACACAGAAAGTCAGTGTAGAAGAATATAATAAGGAAGGGCTTAATTGGTTGATAATCACGGTTATTCCGGAAAGCCTGCTAATGGCTGATATTGTGTGGAATATGAAGTTGACTGTCATATTAATAGTTATTGCCCTTCTATTTTTTATATCTATCTATCTAAAACTCATCGGCATACTTTTCAAACCAATAAAAAACTTGATAAGTGCAACAGAAAAATTCGCTGCTGGTGATTTAAAGAAAAGAGTAATCATTTCAAGAACGGATGAGGTCGGCAGAATAGCAGTTGCTTTTAATACTATGGCCGATACTATATCACATTTTATCGATGATCTTGAATCAATGGTAAAGGAAAGAACCCATGAATTGGAAGTCCTGAGCTACACAGATTCTTTGACGGGGCTTTACAATAGAGTGTTCTTTGAGACGGAGTTAAAAAGATTGGATAAGCCAAGAAATCTGCCTATCTCTATTATAACTTCGGACGTTAATGGATTGAAACTAATCAATGATATTTTTGGACATGAAACCGGGGACATGTTGATAAAAAAAGCAGCTGAAACATTTAAGAAGGCTTGCCGGGGAGACGATATAATTGCCAGAGTCGGGGGCGATGAATTTGCCATACTCTTGCCGAATACAAATGAAGAGACAGCAAATACAATAATTGAAAGGATACTGGCAGAATGTTCAAAAGAACAGATTACGACAATCAAGTGCAGTATTGCAATAGGCAGTGCAACAAAGATTTTTGAAAAAGAAAGCATTATGACTGTATTAAAAGAATCTGAAGATAGAATGTATAAGGACAAGACATTAAATAGAAAGAGTATTGCTCAAAAACAAATGGAATCAATTATAGATACACTTCATAGAAAAGGCACTAAAGAAAAGGAACATTCAGAGAATGTAAGCAATATGAGCGTAAGAATAGGTATGGCGATGGGATTAAACGATGAGGAGATTAAGATTCTAAAGGACACAGGATATTTTCATGATATCGGAAAGGTCGTCCTTGATCCAAAAATCATTAATAATATGAATTCATTAGATGAAACCGAAAAAAATGAAATGCTACAGCATCCGGCAATTGGATATAGGATTTTAAATACATTTGATGAAACCATGGACTTATCGCAATATGTTCTTACCCATCATGAAAATTGGGATGGAACCGGTTATCCAAAAGGATTAAAAGGAGAGGAAATACCAAAACTGTCCAGAATCCTGGCAATTGCCGAGGACTTTGATAGATTGCAAAGCACAATAGGCACCAAAAAGGCCGCCGCAGAAATAATAAGTGAGTCGGGCAGAAAGTATGAGCCCCAGGCAGTTGATGCTTTTATAAAGGTAATGAAAAACGAAAAGGGTAGTGTCTAGTTCTATAATAGTTTTCGAAATCCTTCATATTGTTCCACTCACTCCAAGACGTGTATTAAATGGTCACTTCTCCTAATACTGCTTATTATCGGTAAAACTTCTTTTTATTCATATATTGTTTGCAAACTGTTCCATCCATTTACCCCACACAATTCAAATATTTTATAAGCTTTACCGAATGTATTCAGTAATTTATCCACTGTCAGTTCATCTTCTATCCAATTTTATAGTACGGATATTGGCGTGAGAACGTGCTGATAGCGGGGGTTAACATAAATTATGATTATTGGGTTTACACACTTGCTTTTTCTGAGTGCTCAAAGCATACTGTAATTGCTGAGGATATCTGACTAAATTGAGGAAAATTTGAGAATTGAGTGCAATAATGTATTATCTGTTGAAGGGGGGAAGCTATTTGAAGCATAAAATATTGCTCGTTGATGATGAAAAGGGCATCGTCACAATGATGAAGAATTATTTTGAGACGTTAGGCTACCATGTGTATTCTGCTTATGATGGTAAAGAAGCGCTTGAAAAGGTTGCCTGTCAGCCCGACATTATTCTGTTGGATATCAATATGCCGGAAATGGATGGTATCTCTGTCTGCCAGCGCATCCGCAAACATATTTCCTGCCCGATTCTTTTTCTTACTGCACGAATCGAGAACAAGGATAAAATTATAGGATTGCAGGCTGGCGCGGATGACTATATTACCAAACCCT
>CAZMPR010000070.1:0-6656 GCA_964568265.1 uncultured Clostridiaceae bacterium
CAAATATTGTAAAGGATTTCTCTGTCTTTACAAAATTGTCTACTATATCCTTTTTATCTTTCTCTATTGTTAAAACATCAAAAAGAGCTTCTAAATATGAAATATTAAATAGCAGCCCTTCAGCTTGCCCTAATAATTCCGCCTTTTTATTTTCTATCTTTTCCAATCTATCTAAAATATCGTTTATATTTTCATTAGGTGTTCCTTTTAAGTCTGAAAGACTAACCTTGGTCCACCCAAATTGTTTTAGTGTATCCTGTACAGATTCTTCATCTTCTTTGTAAAACAAAAGATAATAAAATCCATTTTCTTTGTTCTCTTCAATCAAGTTAAAATAAATTTTTGTTTCAGATTTAGATAAAGCTTCCGCAAATTCCAATGATGATTTTATAGGAACATAGCCTATAAAACTATTTGTATATCCGGTTTCTCCAATTCCTTCCAAAGGCGCGTCTAATTTTGACCACGGTTCCAATTGCACCAACGTGTTATTCAGTTTTGTTTCCATGTTTCTGTTTTCTGCAATTTTTTCGTTAACTACTCTACATTGGTTATAAATATCTTCTGCTTTCTTCAAACTTAGCAAATAATCTGTGTAATCCGATTCCGTTATAGTTGTTTTGGATGCAAACATAGGTTTTTTCCTATTATCATATTTGGATAAAAAATCCAACGAATACTTTACTTGAGAAAGCAAACCTTCGAATTTAGCTGCATCTTCACGGGCACTATCCTTCGGTATATTTTGTAGTTCATCGTCACCGATATCTTCTACCGTAATGATGTGGAGTCCGCCAAAGGCCTGAAGACTTTTAATCAGACTTTCCTTTTCGTCTTGGAGAGCAATTATGGTAGCTTTCTTCATATTAACTATTGCCATAAGTATTCACTATCCTCTCCGTAACCAAATTTACTGCTTCGGAAAACTTACTTTCCGTAACATCTTTCAATTTCTCATTTTCTTTTTTACTTTTTTCTAATCTTCCATCAGCCTCTTTCTGTGCTAATTCAGCTGCTTGTTGAATCAAAGCCTTACCCTCTTTTGTTGATTTATCAATAGCATCTTTTATAATCCTATCGGCTTCATCTTCAGCATTCTTTATAATTTCCTTTGCTTTTATCTGGGCATCTTTGATTCTATCTTCTGCTATTTGTTCTGTGCTTTTGATGTCTTTAATAATTTCTATCGACAAATATCTCACCACCTCTTTTCAGAATTGATACTAAAACGGAGTCTTTATGAAACTTTATTTTTAAAACATGCAAACTATTAGTACAATTCGTCAGAAAAAAATAAAATCCTGCTAAAAATATAACAAAGTATGAAATCTTGATGCAATTATTAAAATATTTTTATCATTCAAATTATATCACTAAAAACAGCAAAAAACATCTAAATTTAGCACCTTTATTAAATTACCAATTAACCCAATTGTCTTTTACATAGTTGTCTATTCCTATATATATGCATTTTTATATTTTTATTTTGAAGCATCCTTATTATAAAAATCACAAGCGTTTATAACAGGACAGATTTCGCACTTTGGTTTTCTTGCATTGCACACTCTTCTTCCGTGCCAAATCAAAAGATGATGTGCCAATGACCACAATTCTTCCGGTATTCCCCCCATAAGCTGATCTTCCACTTCATTAACCTTATCGCTGCTCGCCAAGCCTATCCTGTTAGACACTCTGAATACATGCGTATCCACGGCGATAGCAGGAATTCCGAAAGCATTGCTCAAAACAACATTTGCCGTTTTTCTGCCGACGCCGGGCAATGACATTAAGTTTTCAAGACTGTCCGGTACAGTACCATCAAAATCCCTAATCAACATTTCGCAAGTAAGGAGAATGTTTTTAGCTTTATTTCGATATAATCCTATTTGCTTTATCTCATTTTCCAATTCAATTTGATGCAGAGACAAAAAATCCACCGGAGTTTTAAACTTTTTAAACAAAACTTCGGTGACTTTATTCACCGTTTTATCCGTTGATTGAGCACTTAGCATTGTAGCGATTAAAAGCTCAAAAGGATTGGAATGTATCAATTCACATTTAACATCAGGATATTGTTCTTTTAACCTGTCTACTATTAATATTCCTTTGTAATACTTTTTATCCATTGTAAGTCCCCCATCAGTATTTTTGATTAAAACTAAACCAAGCCTCATCTCTTTATTTTATCAAACATCTTTACTTAACAAAACTCTATTTTTAATCTTTAGAATTTTTTTAATAAAAAAAATTGATAGATGTTACTATTCAAACATAACCATAATTTAATATGGATCTTTATATTTGCCAAAGATTAATAATCTGCAGAAGAGAATGTAAAATAAATTGCAACTGATAGATAGGGATAAAGATAAGTTTTACTTTTAAGAGCTTATAATTATCAGCTTTTCTTGTTATAATTAATCCAAACAAATGATTACTTTGATAACCTTTTAATGGGGGATTGCTATGCTAAACAATTATGCGCTGATAGCAATAAATGCAAAATATATTCATTCAAATCTTGCGATACAATATCTAAAAAGCTATTGTAAGTCAAATAATATTGATGTTACTGCGCTTGAATTTAACATTAATGACAGTATTGACAATATATTAAGTGATATTTATTTAACAGAATATAACGTGCTGGCTTTTTCCTGTTATATATGGAATATAGAAATAGTGTTGAAAATTTGCGGAAGTATCAAAAAGATGCGTCCGGATTCGGTAATCATTTTAGGAGGCCCCGAAGTTTCCTATGAATCATTGGATTTAATAGGATCTTATGCGGACTTTATAGTAGCAGGAGAAGGGGAAATAACCTTTTTCCAGCTGATAAAATACCTTGAAGGAGATATAAAAGATTTAAAGTCTATTGGCGGTTTGATATATAAGAAAGAAAATGAATTAATAATAAATGAAAAACGTAAAACGATTACGGATTTAAGCATCATCCCATTTCCTTATGATGACTTAAGTAAATATAAAAATAGGATAATATATTATGAAACATGCAGAGGCTGTCCTTTTCAATGTCAATATTGTCTCTCTTCCGTTGAACGGGGTGTGCGCTTCTTCCCTCTTACCAGAGTATTTAAAGAGATCGGCTTTTTTATTGATAACAAGGTTAAGCAAGTAAAGCTTGTTGATAGAACCTTTAACTGTGATAAGGAAAGATGTCTTGAAATCATGAATTATATTATTGATAAAAATGGCGTAACTAACTTCCATTTTGAAATTTCCCCCATGCTTATAGATGAAGATTTTTTATCTCTTGCAGCAAAAGCACCTAAGGGGCTTTTCCAATATGAAATAGGAATTCAATCCACTAATTCTATTACTCTAAAAAGTATTAAAAGAAATGAACCTTTCAAAAAAACAAAAGACAATATATCAAAACTTCAATCTCAAAAGTTAAGCCATATTCACTTAGATTTAATTGCCGGTTTGCCTAATGAGGATATCAAGAGCTTTGAGAAATCATTTAATGATGCCTACAGTTTGCAACCGGATTTGCTTCAGTTAGGATTTTTAAAGCTTTTGAAAGGGTCGGGATTGAGAAATGATGCTTCTAAATATAATATTAAATATCATGATTATCCGCCTTATGAGGTAATTTCAACGGATTCACTAAGCTATAAAGATATGATTACATTAAAAAATGTTGAAAAGTTATTGAATACATATTATAACTCAGGCCGATTTAGAAAAAGCATTTCCTATATAAATAGAGAGTACTTTAATAATCCATTCAAACTTTATTTGTCATTATCAGACTATTATAATGATAATAACTATATTAGCAAATCATTAAAAAATGCCGATTTGTATTTGGCTTTATATAATTTTGTCTCCGATACTTTAGGTATGTCTTTGGCCTTCAATGAATTGTTAAAGTATGATTTTTTTGTGAATTTCGGCGCCCCTGTTCCGGACTTTTTAAATAAGCTTGAAGTTAAAAATATGAAGCCGCATATTAATTCGTTTATTAAAAATGAAAAAATCATAGAAGAGTACTTACCTGAACTGCAATTTATGGATATAAGACAAAAACAAAAAATCCTTTCTTTCCAAACTTTTTATATAGATGTTATTAATGATTTCAGTGAAAAGGAAATAATATTAATTAGCTTAAAAAACAGGGAAAAGCTCTCTGAAGGCAGAATCATTTCTTTTGACATGAATGAGTTCTTAAATCTGGCAAATTCGAAATAATACAGCTGAAAGAGCAGAACCCTGCAGCTCCCCAAGCACCATGCCCGATAATATTAAAAACAGTAGAATTAATCTACTGTTTTTAGCTAAATATTTGGTGGGCGGTACTGGGATCGAACCAGCGACCCCTTGCATGTCAAGCAAGTACTCTAACCGGCTGAGCTAACCGCCCCTAATTACAGTTACTATTATAGCTTGTAATAGTAATAATTTCAATATAAAATCTTTGCATATTTTATTTGCCTTTGTTAACTATTACTGTTCAGATATTGTATAATTTTAATTCTTTTCTCTTGATTATTAATATTTGCCTAAAAACCCCAACTTCAATCTAAATGTATATTAATCGCTTTGCAAGGTTATTACTATTATGTGAGGTGTTTATACTATGCTCATTGTTTTTGTAAGAACAATTATACTGTACATATTGATAATAGCTCTGATGAGACTCATGGGAAAAAGGCAAATAGGTCAACTTCAAACCTCCGAATTGGTGGTTTCTTTAATCATAGCAGACTTGGCTGCCATACCTATGGGCAATACCGGCATTCCCTTGCTTGCCGGTATAGTTCCCATACTTACCCTTTTTGTAGGCGAAGCGCTGCTATCATATATATCTCTCAAAAGCCAATTAGCAAGAAGAATCTTATCAGGAAAACCAAGCATAATTATTTCCAAGGGAGAAATAGTTGAAAAGGAATTAAATAAGCAGCGTTTCAATATTGATGACTTAACAGAGCAATTACGTATAAAAAATGTTTTTAGCATAGAAGATGTTGAATACGCCATATTGGAAACCGGAGGCAATTTAAGCGTAATACTGAAAACAAATAAAATGCCGGTAATAAGAGAAGATTTAAATATAAATGCTAAATATAAAGGTTTGCCCACCAGCATAATAATTGATGGGACGTTAATAAAAGAGAATTTATCCATAGCAGGTATAAACGAGAGCTGGCTTAAATCAGAACTGCAGAGAAATAAAATAAGTTCCGAAAAAGACGTACTGTTTGCATTTACCACACCTGAAAAAGTACTTAAATATCAGTTAAAAGATGATGCGCAAAAAGGCGGTAAGCAATGAAACAATTAATATACTCTTTAATAATAATCATAATAATAGTTTCTTTGGGAATATATACAATCAAAACCGTTGAAGGCGAAGCAGAAAGCCTTCACACGCTTATGGTTGAATTGGAGGATAATATTTTCAATAATGAATGGGAAAGTGCCAAGTCTATTGCAGAGACCACCCAAAAACAATGGGATAAATATAAAAAAGTATGGCCGATGCTTATAGATCATTTTGAAATAGATAATATGAACACAAAGCTTGCTGAACTCCATGCATATATAATAAGCAGAAATAAGACGGAAACTTTATCTAAGATTGCGGCATTAAAAGTTTTGATTAAGCACATACCAGAAAGAGAATCCTTTATAATTCAAAACATATTATGAATTTTATAGTTGCATAGATACAATTTTTATAGAATAGATATTCAATCGGAGTCTTCCATATTCAGACCATCGCTATTGTATTATTTAAGCTTTTCTGCTTTAGAGCTTTCAATCAATTCTTTTATATCTTCCGGCAGAGACGAAATAATTGTAATTCGCTTGTTTGCATAGGGATGAAAAAACTCTAATTTCGTTGCATGGAGAGCCTGCCTACCGATTAATATTGTCTGCTCTCCATATAAGCCGTCACCGATGACAGGATGACCTATAAAAGATAGATGTGATCTAATCTGATGTGTCCTGCCTGTTTTAATAAATACATCAAGCAAAGAACTTCCATGGTACACCTCGCTTATTCTATATTCTGTCAGGGCCTCCCTTCCTCCGTCTGATACAACCCTTTTCCCGGCTTCATCTGCAAATTCACTTATCGGCTCTGCTATAAAACCTTTATCTTCTCCCGGAACCCCTTTTACAACAGCCTTATACATTTTAATCATGGTTTTGGATGATAAACGATATAATAAGCTGTGGGTTTGACCATCCTTCGGTATAAGTATTATTCCCGATGTATTCATATCAAGCCTATTATAAAATCTTACCGGCTCAGTAATCTTTTTTAAATCAAAATAATATCTAATTCCGTTAGCTAATGTGTCTTTGTTTCCTTTCCCTTTAGCGGGATACATGGCCATAAATGGAGGTTTATCAATTGCTAACAAGAATTCATCCTCATAAAGTATTGTTAAAGGCATTTCCTGAGGAGTGATTCTATCCCTTTGGCTCTCTTGTTGAAAGATTTGAACAATATCACCGTTTCTGACTACTGAATCACCGTAAGCCTTTTTGTTATTCAAAATAACTTCACCATTCCTTAAAAGTCGTTTGGCTTTTTTTGATGACAAATTCATATCTTCTTTTAAATAGGCTATCATAAGTTTTTTACCTTTAATAATTTTCACTAAGTTTTTATTCATATA
>CAZMPR010000070.1:6673-7323 GCA_964568265.1 uncultured Clostridiaceae bacterium
CTTCCACATTATAAGTATTTGCTTTTTTATCGGTAAGAAAAATGTTTATTACAGCGATAAACGGCATAGCATATCCTAAAAAAGCATAGGGAGCAAATTCTAAAACACCAACTCCCATAAATACTGCGGGAGTCAATGCCGCGACGTTCCACGGTATAAGAGAACAGGCCATAACGCCCGAATCAGATAATAAGCGGGCGAGGATTTTACCGTCTATATTCATATCTTTATACTTACTTTTCAACACACCGGATGGTATAACTATTGACATCAGTTGATTGCTTACAAAAACTGCAGATAATATACTAAATGCCACAGTAAACAGTTGTAAATCCTTTCGAGTTTTTATTTTTTTTAAAAGAGGCATTACAATAGTGGTAATCATTTCTGTTCCTTCAAATATTCCATTTAAAGATGTTGCGCTTAATATTACTATCAACATTGTTTTCAAAGACAATAGTCCTCCCCCGGCTAATACGGCGCTATACTTAGCGGATATAGATGGATTATAACCATATATAGCAGAAAGAAATATTTTGACTAATGATAATCCTTGATTAAGAGCAGAAAAAACACCGCTGATAATTATAGTTGCTAACAGAGAGTGAATTACAGGTATTCTAAAAATTGATAAGCCTATCAATATAAAC
>CAZMPR010000071.1:0-7213 GCA_964568265.1 uncultured Clostridiaceae bacterium
TCAGGAAAGATATGTGGAAGGTGCTGTGGATATTATATACAAAGCTTTGAAAACAGCCGGTTTGCACCATGATGAGGGGCCTGATGTCGGCGGTCCGGCAGGTCCTTATGTACAAAGCGAAAGAAAGAGCATATATTTAGAATATGCGGAAATGCTGGTAGAAAGAGGTCAAGCTTATTATTGTTTTTGCTCCGGTGAACGATTGGAGACTCTGAGAAAGCAATCCGAAGCATTAAAAACTCCATATAAATATGATAAACTGTGCTTCGGCCTTACAAAGGAAGAAGCACAGGACAGAATAAATGCCGGGATGCCATATGTAATCAGGCAGAACAACCCAAAGACGGGAACAACTACTTTTAATGATGAAATATATGGAAGTATAACTGTAGACAATTCGGAATTGGATGATATGGTGCTGTTAAAATCCGACGGTATGCCTACGTACAATTTTGCAAATGTGGTAGATGACCATCTGATGGGAATTACCCATGTAGTGAGAGGAAGCGAATATTTATCCTCTTCACCTAAATATAACAGATTGTATGAAGCTTTCGGATGGGATATACCCGTATATGTTCACTGCCCCCCTATTATGAGGGATGCTCATAACAAATTGAGTAAGAGAAAAGGTGACGCCTCCTTTGAAGATTTATTAGAAAAAGGCTTTTTAAAGGAAGCTGTTTTGAACTATATTGCGCTTTTAGGTTGGAATCCCGGCACGGACGAAGAAATCTTCTCTTTAAAAGAGCTGATAGAAATTTTTGATTTTAGAAAGATCAACAAAGCACCGGCGATTTTTGATATTGAAAAACTAAAATGGATGAATGGTGAATATATAAGAAAGCTTTCCTTGGATGAGTTTCATGAAATGGCAAAATCCTATTATGAAATAGCCTTAAAGAAAAAGTATGATTTTTTAAAAATTAGCGAACTGCTCCATACTCGCACGGAAGTTTTGACCGATATCCCCACACAGATTGATTTCTTTGATGAATTGCCGGAATACTCTATTGAATTGTATACTCATAAAAAAATGAAAACAAATTCCGAAATATCATTAAATAGTTTGGAAAGGGCCTTACCGGTTCTCAAGACTTTGAATACTTGGGATATTGAATCAATCAAAAGCAGCATAAGTAAACTTATTGAAGAATTGGAAGTGAAAAATTCCATTATGCTTTGGCCTATAAGAACGGCTATTTCAGGCAAATCCTTCACTCCCGGCGGTGCTTACGAGATCGCCGAGATTCTGGGCAAAGGCGAAACTGTTAAAAGAATTGAAATCGGTATTGATAAACTGAAGAATCAAAACTAACTAATTTTTAAGCTGTTGCTAAAATGCAACAGCTTAAATTATTTATACTCTATTATCTATTTCCTGATTCGATAAATACTATTTCTTTTTTATCAGCATCAATTAACACCTTTGTGCCGAAGGCTAATACAGGATGAGGGTTATTATGACCCGCTCTGAAATTTTTAATAACAGGCTTTTTGCAAGGAAGTAATATTTCATTAAAAACGGATTCTAACGGCAAATCACTTAACCCGTCTTCTCTTTCTTCCGCATCACATCCCGGCCATGTACCAAGTATTATACCATTGCAATCACTGAATTTTCCTGCAAGGGATAGGGATGTCATCATCCTGTCTATTCTATAGACAGGCTCGCCTATATCCTCTATGAAAAGAATCTTTCCCTTCGTATCAATTTCATAAGGAGAGCCAAGTGTTGCAGCCAAAAGCGAAAGATTACCGCCTATGAGCTCTCCTTCTGCCGCACCCCCGTGCATTGCCTCCATTATTTCACCGAGAGGGTTTTCAACTAATCCTGGAGCCTCATTTGTAAACAGGTTTTTTTGTATACTTTGAAAGGTATAAGGATGAAATTTAAACTTTTCACCCTTCTTTTTATAAATATTTGTAACTGCCATAAATCCGTGGTATGTAACCATTCTGCATATTTTATTAAACGCTATATGTAAACCTGTTATATCGCTATATCCTATGAAAATTTTTGGATTGACTTTAATTGTTTCATAATCCAACATATTTAGAATACGCATCGTTCCATAGCCGCCTTTTAAGCATATAATTCCCTTAATACTATTATCTGAAAAAGCATCATTTACATCTTTTGCCCTTAATTCATCCCGAGCCGACATATGACCATGATTTGTATAGCACGTAGGAAACATAACCGGTTCAAGGCCCATAGCTTTAATCATCTTTTCTCCACGTAAAACAGCTGATTCATTTGCCGATGATGCAGGTGCAATAACAGCAACCTTGTCTCCCGGATTCAGCTTTTCAGGCTTTATCACTTTCAAAACCCTCCTTTTATCAAATTATCCGTTTTTTATATCTAAAGTAATTCAGTCTCTATTTTTTCAACTACAGCTTCAGTGTTTTGTTCTATATACTCTATGACTTTTTGTATGCAATTGTCGGAATGCTTTGCACTGTTACTTACACATACCAACCCTAAAACAATAGATTTATGCATATCAAGGTTTTCCACTTCCGCAATCGATATATTAAATTTATTTTTTACTTTATCCGTAATGCTTTTCACTATCGCTCTTTTTTCTTTTAAAGAATGTACCCATCCGGCATAAAGATAAATCTTGCCCGTCCCGATAACCATACTATCACCCCATATAACTTATAGCAGTTAATAAAAAGCTCACATTCTTGCATGAACGTACCTGAAAATTTCATCTGATATTTTTTACATTATATCACAGATTTCCTGCCCGCCCCTTAATTAATCAAAATTATTATAATGTTTTACTATGAGCAAAGCTTTGTTATAATTTAATTACTATTATAAGAGGAAGTGTTATCATGTTCAAATTAGATGGAATTGAAAAAATGAACGATGAGCAAAAGCTTCATTATATGCTTGTTTTATTGGAAGGGCAATTAGATTCGGAAAAAAATGCTTTGGCTAATCTGTCAAATGCAACTGCAATAATCATGGCTGTAATGGACAGACTAAACTGGGCGGGGTTTTACTTTATGAGAGATGGCCAATTGGTTTTGGGACCTTTTCAGGGGCTGCCCGCATGCAATAGAATCAAGTTAAATGCCGGGGTTTGCGGCGCTGCGGCAACAAGCAAAAAGATGCAGCTGATATCAAACGTTCATGAATTCCCAGGGCATATAGCCTGTGACAGTGCTTCGAATTCAGAGTTGGTTGTTCCCATAGTTAAGGGTGATATTGTTTACGGTGTATTGGATTTGGACAGTCCGGAATTTAATCGTTTCAGTGAATTGGAAGCAAAGTATTTAGAGATGTTTGTGGATAAGTTGATAAGATATATTGATTTTGATAAAATTTAATGTTTTATTTTATTATAAAGTAGCTGCTGATTTGTTATCAATAATGCATCTAAAAAATATATCACGCAGAAAAAGAGTTACAAACCTAAGAATGCGTAATGCCGAGTGTATATTATATAGAAACATTGTGTAGAAATCTTGGAACATCTTAACTAAATGGAGGAAAAGCGAAATCATTTGAGGCAAAAGGAAGAACTGTTAGCAAGACTTATCTTTTTATCGGGGAGGATTTGATTTCGTCCGTAATAAATTTAGAGGTTCCGATTTCGGAACCCCCTGATATATAATATACATCGACATATTTATGTATTGATAAAATTCTCAATTAAAAAATTTATATCAATCCCAATTCCCTTCCTACTTTTTCAAACGTACTGATTGCTTCATCCAGGTCATTTTTTGAATGGGCTGCTGTTACTATTGTTCTTACTCTTGCGCCATCTCTTGGAACAGTTGGGAACACTATGCTTTGGGCAAACACACCTTCTTCAAATAATCTTGAGCTCAGTGATATTGCTTTTCTATCGTCTCCGGTAATAACAGGTGTAATTGGTGTTTCGCTCTTGCCCGTATTAAATCCGAGTTTTTTTAATCCGTCTTTCAGATATCTTGTATTTTCCCATAACCTGTCCGTTAATTCACTGCTTTCCGATAATATATTTATAGCTTCCAGACATGCCGCAGCAACGGACGGCGGTGCTGCGGTGCTGAATAAGAATGGTCTTCCTCGATGGTTAAGCCATTCAATAAGATTTTTGTTTCCGGCTACGTATCCGCCAACGACACCTATTGCTTTTGATAAAGTGCCTATTTGAATATCCACCCTACCGTGAAGGTCAAAATGATCCGCCGAACCCCTGCCGCTTTTGCCTAAAACACCGCTGGCATGGGCATCATCCACATATGTAAGGCAATCATATTTTTCCGCCAATTCAACTATTTCAGGCAATTTTGCAATATCACCGTCCATGCTGAATACGCCATCGGTGATTATAAGCTTGGTGTTGTAAGTATCCTTCACATCATTTATTACCCTTTCCAAATCCCCCATATCACTGTGCTTATACCTGATAACATCGGCTCTGCTCAATCTACATCCGTCTATTATGCTGGCGTGATTCAGTTCATCACTTATTATGATGTCTCCTTTATCAACCACTGCAGGTATAGCACCCGCATTGGCTGTGAATCCCGATTGAAATACAAGCACAGCCTCTACATGCTTAAACTCAGCTAATTTTCTTTCCAATTCTTCATGAATGCTCATATTTCCAATAATGGTTCTGACCGCTCCGGCTCCCACTCCCCATTTTTCTGTAGCTTCTATCGCTGCCTTTTTCATTCTGGGATTGTTTGCTAAGCCTAAATAATTATTGGAGGAAAGATTAATAACCTCTTTTCCGTTTATCATAGACCTGGGGCCTGAAGGGCCCTGCAGCACCGCAAGTTTCCTATATACTCCCTGTTCCTTAAGTTCATCCAGCCGGTTAGTGATAAAATTTAAGTCATGTATGCTCATTTTCAACACACTCCCTTGCACTTTTTGATTTTATTATATCATTTTCAGCTACATAAAAGAAGGAGTTTGTTAATATATTTATACTTTTTATTAGGTTTGTATATAATCAGCGTACAGTATTTCTTAAAATTCCCACTCCTTCAACCTTAACTTCAATAGTATCCCCTGATTTTACAGCGCCGATTCCGGAAGGTGTACCCGTTGCAATCACATCACCGGGCAATAGTGTCATTATTTTACTTATGAAGCTTACGATTCTTGTGCTGTTAAAAATAAAATCCGAGGTGTTTGATTTTTGCTTTATCTCACCGTTATGTAACAGCTCAATATCTAAGTTATCATAATTTATGTCCGTTGAAATGCAAGGACCAAAAGGCGCAAAAGTATCAAAAGATTTCGCCCTTGTCCATTGGCCGTCCTTTTTCTGCAAATCTCTGGCTGTAACATCATTAAGGCAAGTAACTCCGAATATATATTCGCTTGCTTCTTCCGGTTCTATATTGGATGCCTTTTTTCCTATGATCAGTGCTGCCTCCGCTTCGTAGTCCACACGTTTTGACATTTCCGGTAAAATAATTTCTCCTTCATGAGCCAATGCCGCTGTAAGAGGTTTTAAAAATATTAATGGCTCTTCGGGCAAATCATGACTCATTTCCAAAGCATGAGACTTATAGTTGACGCCTACACAAATTATC
Organism: uncultured Clostridiaceae bacterium; assembly: GCA_964568265.1. Lineage (GTDB taxonomy): Bacteria > Bacillota > Clostridia > Lutisporales > Lutisporaceae > JAAYKT01. The sequence goes on from CAZMPR010000071.1 coordinate 5,563, forward strand.
TTTGTCGGTAAACAGGGAATAAGGAGTTCCACATCAGACAGATTATAAACATCCTCTGTTACCTTATAATCTGAAAAAATATCACCTTCGATTTTATTTATTCTTTGCTCTTTTAATTCACCGTAGCTTACCATATCACCCTTTTTAAATCTTACAAATTGCATATTATGTCCTCCTTAATTTAATTATTCTTAAATTTTTAAAAATATAACCGATTTGAATAAACTAATAGTTATAATTCAGATGCTGCCTCCAATAATATTATAGGAATAGCCTTCACACTATTATTATATTTTAGAATATCTTCTTCTTTTACCCTATCAAAAAGACTTTTGGATTTTAGCGGCAAATCACTGATTGTTATAAGTCCCGCAGCTTTTCGTCCTATTTTTTTGCTTGCCGTAAAGACTGCAGATAACTCCATTTCAACGGCATCGCAACCTTTTCTCTTCATGAAATCAAAACTTTCTCTATTTTCTCCCAAAATGGAATCCGTTGAATATATCTTGCCTCTATAGGTGTTAAGTCCTATTTGTCCCGCCAATTTCAGGGAGCTCTTTAAAAGGATTTCAGTAATTTCCTCACTTCCGAAAACTTCTTCTCCAAAACAGTCTTTCGCCAAGCTACCTCTATGATATCTTGAAAAGCCTTCTCCAATGACGGCATTGCTGCTTACCAATAAATCACCGAAACTGCATTTATCACTAATGCCACCCGCAGAACCCGAAAACAAAATACTTTCACAAAAAGTGCTGCCTAAGGCAATTACACAATCACCTGTAAGGGGTGCACCGATACAGCTGTTTAACACAGATATTTCGTTCCCTTTATATGTAATGGTGATTCCTCTGTACCATCCTTTAAATTGCTTTTTTATGCTATCGGCCTTTTCAATAAAGCTATTTAATGACCATACGGGGCTTATGATTACATTTTTAGAAATATCCGATACCTCACAGCCAAAAAGCGTTTTTACCATAATTTCTTTTGTCACATTTTCATACATCTTTTGACCTCCAAAATGAATACTCGAGCTATTATATCCAAAAAGAGATGCCTGAGCATCTCTAATTTTTCAAAGCATCATCAATCAGCTTGGAAAAATCCTTAAAAGATTTGGCACCGACAATCACTTCTCCAATCAACATTCCCTTTTCGTCTATTAACAGTGTGGTAGGAACATACATAATCTCATCCAAAAACCCGGGAATCAGACTTTCGGTATGAAGAATATTGGTGTAATCCGCTTTCTTTCTGCTCATGATAATCTTACCCGTTTCCACTTCTCCGTCTATAAGAATTCCCAAAACTTTCGCACCTTTATCAGCATAATTATCTTCTATTTCCTGCAACGCAGAAATTCCTGATACACAGGCCGGTCATGTCGTTGTCCAGATATTTAATACAGTTACCTTGTTTTTGGTAAAAAAGTCGCTTGTAACTTCATTGCCATGCAGATCAACTGTTTTAAAATCCGGTATTTTAAATCTGCCTTCCTCCGGCTTTTGCGCCATTGTAGGGCTATCATCCTCTCTATCATTTACTGTAGGTTGTTCTTCCGTATCATTTGTTTCCTCCGGCTTTTCTTTTTCCGCTACGGAATCTTCATTTTCCGCTAATTGCTCTTCATTTACTAATTCTTCTGTGGCAG